>CAZRSB010000026.1:0-25937 GCA_964602715.1 uncultured Thermoplasmata archaeon
TTGCGGATGCAACCTGACGACGTTCGTGTACGAACCAACTGACGGTGTTCGTAATAATCTGAGGGATAACTGACGCCGATCGTACATCCTCGATGGATGACTAAAGTATGAAAATTGATATCTGGATGTGATCGTAGATGACGTAGTTCGGATTATGATCGGCGTCTGGTAGTGGGGGGAGGGAAGGGTGAGCGTGTTTTGGCGTAAAATTATTATTGGTACAAATCATTGTAATTTTAAGTTTGAAAATAATGGGTTGTAGAAAGAACACAAAAAATTTAGAATATAACTTAAGTGAGAATAAAAAAAATTTGAAAGAGAGAGGAAGAGTTCAATTTTTTTACCATTGTCCTTATTCTAAACTTCCTATAAGAGACGTAATAGATAAGGAAAAAATTGAACCTCATATCGAAATTGGGGCTGAAAATTATTGGGTTAGTTGCTATCAATCTAATAATATTAAACCTTTTATTGATAAGAACGAAAAATATATCTTTTTAATGACTACTTGTCAGAATAAAAAGCTTAAGAAGTTTTACAGAAAAAAGTTTATTGTAGGATACATCAAAAGAGGAGGAAATGGTAAAAGAAATGGCAAACATTTTGTTAAAGAAGAAACTTCTTTATTTTCTTTTAAAGATTCATTACCCATCTCTGACCTAGGATATTCAAAATATACTAGAGTTAAATTAGTAGATGAAAATGATACTAAAAAAATTTTAGAACATTTTAAGAAGAAAAACAACATTCTTAAAAAGTGTGTAAAGGAAATTAAAAACTTAGATAAAGAGGATATAACTTGCCTTAGAAAAGATAAGGGACGAAAATGTTATTTTAAAAATGAATGTCTAAGATGGAATAATGAAAATAGTACTGAGTCGAAAGGGCTTTGATAGCTCTTATGGTGGATATCCCAGTCCGATCTTACCGAATGATGATATAATTAGTTTACCTATTCCAAACCAAAAAGACAAAATCAAATATAATGATTTACAATTAGACTCAAAAAGGACATATTACGACCTTATGAAACAGTTAAAATCAACAATCAAATATAACAATAAACAACATACATTAACTAAAGATACTAGATGTCATCTAGATCCCGATTTAGACCCTTCGACAATTAAACGACCTAAGTCTTGGAAACCCCTTTTTGGCCAAATTGGTGGTGCCCAAACGCACTTATGGAATCAGAATATTAAAAAAGATGATTTATTCCTATTTTTTGGAACATTTAAAAGGGTTGAACGAACGGATGAAGGGTATAGATTCATCTCTAGCGATAGTTTCCACGCAATTTATGGTTATTTACAGATTGGGGAGATGATGAGGGTAAATAAACCATTAAAAATTCCTAAGTGGATGGAATATCATCCACACACTGACGAACGAATATTAGGTGACAAGAACACCTTATTTGTCGCTAGAGATAGACTTTCGTGGAATCAAAATCTGCCTGGTGCCCAAGTTTTCGCATTTGATAAAGAATTAATTCTTACTAAAGATGTTTACTCGAAATCAAGATGGAACCTCCCATATTTTTTCAAGAACTTAGAAATATCCTATCACAGTCAAGATAGTTGGAAAGATGAATATTTTAAATCAGCTTCGAAGGGTCAAGAATTCGTAATTGAGGAAGATAAAAAAGTTGAGAATTGGGCTAAAAATATTATTAAGATAGGTGTCCGATAAATTTACAAGAGATGATTTTTTTAAAATTTTTAAAAAGTGATTAAGGATTTAGAGGTGTTTGATAGTGTCAGATAGTTGGGAATTAGCTTTGCGTAAGATATAAATATTATACTAACATATTATAATATCCGAAACAAGGGCGGTTTCTTTCGAAACTGCCCCCATATGAATCCTAAAAGCACTTACAATCGCGATTTTTCGCAGGTTTGGGTTAGTGGATGTTTTAAAAGTAAAGCTAGACCGATTTCTGTAAATCTACCAGTGACGAATAGATGTAATTATGACTGCCGGTTCTGTTTTGCAGTTCTCCGAGATAAAAACACATGGATAGATGATTCTAGAATAATGGAGATCCCTGACATACTGAGGGATATGGGTACAGAAAAGATCACTCTTGAAGGAGGAGAACCATTTCTTTATGACAAACTGGAAGACCTCTTGAAAAATTTTAAAGAAACTAGTATGACAACTTCGGTTATATCTAACGGCAGTTTGATAACCGAAACGAAGCTTGAAAGATTATCGGAGCATATTGACTGGTTGACCCTCAGTATAGATTCGACAAATGAAAGCGTAGAAAAAGAACTGGGCAGGGGCCAAGGTAACCATGTTGAAAACGTAATAACGATCGCTAGAAAAGTCAAAGATCTAGATATAAAGTTAAAATTCAATACGGTAGTTACAAAATTGAATTTGAAAGATGATCTGACCGATCTTTTTCTAAAATTGGACCCTGAAAGAGTAAAGATGTTCCAAGTTCTACCGATAAAAGATGTTAATGACTCAGATGTAAGAGATTTAGAAATATCGAAGAGGGAATTTAGGAATTTTGTAAACAAACATTCTAAAATTGAAGATAGCGGTATCAATCTTATTGGGGAATTCAACCAAGATATGATTTGTTCTTACCTGATGCTTCTACCAGACGGACGTTTTATCAATAATAAAGGGGAAGAATACAATGTTAGTGAACACTCTATATTTGAAGACCCAGAAAAAGCATTGATAGAATCACAATGGGATGAGGAAAAATTTACTAAGAGAGGTGGTAATTATGAGTGGTGATGAAAAGGATAATATAGAATTAAATAATAAAGAAGGAGGAGGAATCGAGATGACTGTGAAAATATACAGTCCTGAGAAGCATTATGATTGGGAAAACGAAGTAAAACAATGTGATAGGATATGGTCAAAGCTATATGAAGAATTTGAAGAAAAAGACGGTGAGTATAGTTTATTTTTTGATTTGAAAATTTGCGGAAGACAGTTTGATATGGTATTTGTAACAGAAGACAAAGTGGTAATAATAGAAATGAAAGACAAAAATGGTGAAATAACCTTGACGAGAAATTTATCTAAAATAAAATATGATGATGGGACAACAGAGGAAAAACGGCTTTTTTCTCAATGTTGTAAGCAACGTGAGGAATTGTTTTTTAAATTATTATTAAATAAGTATTTTAATAAAAAAGAAAAGTTTGATGAGGACTTAGATTTACCTCGATATATTAGAGTGATTCTTGTTTTCCCTAATGATGCTGATTATAAGGAGGTTAAAGGCGAATATCCTCCATATTTTCGTTATTTAAAAGAAGATGGGGTTGTCCCTCAAATTAATTCTTTTAGGCGCGGAAAAGGATATCCTGAACTTGATGTCAAAAAAATTGCTGATTTGATTAAAAAAGCTGCCTATGATGTCAGCAAATGGGATGAAGAGAAAATAAGGAGAAGATTGAAATTTATCAAAGAAAACTTTAAGGATTACGGAAAAGAGCAACAAAGTTCTCAATCTAGACGGGCAGAAGTAGATAAAAAGAAGAAATATCAACAGATATCAAAGGATTTAAAATCAAAAGAAATAGATAGGGTAGAAAAAGCTATTGAAACAGTGAAATACTTAGATTTGAATTCTCACTTCAAGGAAATACAAGAATTGCTTGAATCCTCTAATCCGGAAAAGAGAATTATTTCTTTGGAAAGTTTAAGTGAAATTGATGCTGATAGAGACAGAGAAGAAATACTACAAAGGTTTGTTGATGATGAAGAGGTAAAAGTTAGGAAAAAAGCAGATGAATTGATGAAATTTTTTGGAACCCCTGATAGTCTTAAAAAATACCTAAATATCATCGAAAATTCCGAAGATTATTCTCGGGTGATGGATGCCGTAGAAGTAATAGGGAATATAGGGGATAAGACTGCAGTTTCTCAATTATTAAGGCTGTATGAAGATATTGAGGAGCGTTTCGGGAACATCATTAAATTTTGGGCAGCTAAGGAACTAGGAATGGAGAAGAAAACTGAGGACCATATGAAGAGCAGATATTATTCGTTACTCAATGAAGATAGAGACAAAATATTGAATACAATAATAGAAGTTGGTGATGATAAATCAGTTAGTCAATTGATTGATTTATATCGGAATTATGAAGAAAAATTTAAAGAAGAACTTGAGGAGGTAAGTAAAGTCAGAAGACGCATCTATGAGTCACAATCTAACTCTTATGAAAAGATATTGAGAAGAATAAAATGGGATATCTTAAAAGCTATCAAGGAGATAGACCCTCCTTCTGTAGTGCCTTTCGCAGAGGATTACTTGAATCCTTATGATACATATCATGAAGGGGCTATTGAGTTACTCGGAAGTTCAAAAAATAAAGATGCTCTTAAGCTTCTAGAGAAAATAATAAAAAGTTCGGAATTCTCTAGGGATGCAAGAATAAAAGCAATAGAGGCCTTAGGAGAACTAGGCTTTGAAGAGGGGGCTGAGATAATTCATGATACACTCGAACAACAATCAAATTTTTTTGCAGAAGAAAAAGTCAAGAACTCTCTTACAAAAATTGGATCGCAGAAAACATTCGATTTTTTGATGAATGAAAGTAAATTCGATCCCTTCCCTGATCATTTAGACAAAACAAATCTTGATAGAGTAGATAGATTGAGTAAAATTTATTATATGTTGATAAAATTAAACACTGATAGATTTGAGAATGAAATATTTAAAATTTTAGACTCAGGTAATTTAAAGGAAAAGGAAAACTTATTACGGAACTTATCAGATTGGATCCAGAAAGATAATTTTAAGGTAAGTGATGATCGGCTTGATCGGTTTGTAAAGATATTAGAAGAGATACTTGATAAAAGAATTAAGATAACCTATGAATTGCTTGAAAATGTAAAATCATCTATAGATAGTGGTGGTGAAAAAAGTAATATCGATAGAATGGTTAAAAATGCTAATTATAGATATGTTGCTGATGATGAGCAAATAGAGACAATTGAAGATTTGATAAGAAGCTCAAGTATCGACTATCATAATGTAGCGTCTAAGGCTTATTTATGGAAGGCAGAAAGAGATGAAAAACTTCCCTGGGCTAAAATTAGGAAACATTACATTGCCTCCGATAAACCTATGCTGAGGGAACTTGGACTTAGAATATTGAATGAAATACTATCCAATCATCCTGAGATGAGAGATCGAATCGATGTAGAGGAAATAATCCATCTAAAAGATGATAATTCAAAGGAGATAATGATTGAAGCATCGGAGAAGGATCCAGGAAGGATAGGAATTTATAATTATGATCCTGAAAAAAGATTTCTGCACACTCTTAGACACATTGGAGACAATGATTCGATTAATCTTTTAATAGAATATTTGAAACGTGATAGTGGATATAATGAAGAGGCCTTGACTGAACTCCATCGGGCTATGATATATGATGAGGTAGAAAAAAATTACTGGAAAATGCTTGACGAACCCATGCTAGAATGGTTTTTTGATAAAGAGAAGCTCGATGATTTATCTCGAGAAAAATTTAGAACCTTTTTACACGTGGTAGGATTCTATTGGGGTCCTAAGGCTATTGTGGTTTATAGAAATTTATTAGAAAAGAATGAGGAAGAATCTCTGAAACAAGCTATTTTAAACGCTATTCCGGAAACAGGCAAAGACTGGGTTGAACCTGTATCAGATTTTTTAAAAGACCTAATTTTAGATGAAAATTGGAATATAAGCTCGAAAGCTATTGATGTATTCAATGAACTCAATGAGTCTCATTATTCTAAAGATCATGTAATTTTAAAGGCAGCAAAGGATGATTTAGATGACCTTTGGACTGATATTGATACCTCATGATCCATTCTGAATTGAAAATGAGAGAAATAAAAAACAAAAAGGAGGTGAGAAAAAATGGGAGATGGCAAAGACGATAAAGAAGACAAAACAGAGATGACCAAAGAAGCTGCACAAAGAATCCAGTCCCATGCGGATAAGACGGGGACTAATCAGGATTTCAAGGCTAGGGCACAGAGCGCTGCCGATCGAAACGAAGATGACGACAATGATTAAAATCCCTTATCTTTTCCTATTTTTTGATTATGAACAACGGTGGTTACCAAACGTCTTTTGCACGCGAACCACCAAACGTCTATTGCAAAAAAATAGGGGATAACAAACGTCTTTCGCATAGATTTTGCGTTTGTTGGGACAAGAGGTGTCTTGAAGAAGATATGATAAGGGTTTGAATTCTGGATGCTTGGATAACAAACGTTTGGTGCGTGCAAAATACGGTTGGTAAAAGGGGGAGATTGCGAAATGTGAGCGGGAGGTAGTTCCTGGTAAAGAGATCGGGATGCTTACCGTTCACGCAAGGTACGGTGATAAAAATTACGATGAAGAACAGGAAGTCGAAGCGGATCACTCTATCGAGGATGTTGGTGAGTTGGTGGATTTGTTGGGATAATATCTACTTAGGTATAATTGTTATTTTCCTTCTGAATTTCGAACTCGATTTCAAGTTAAAAAACGAGGTGAAAACCACAACAAAACGAAAATAAAACGACATTAATATTAGTAGTAAGATTTAAATAATGGTTATCTTTTTTCTTAAATGTGATAAACATGAGCGAAAAGGAAGAATATGTAGAGGAATTCGAAAGGTTTGAGGCTTCGACCGGTAGACCAGACAAATACCATGGAGATGTAGCTCCTCACAAACCCATCTTGTTGCTCTCTCTGATAAGGTTGTATGAGGAAGGAAAAATAGATCTCCGGAACATAGACCCTAAGTCAGAAGAGCTTTTGACAACTGCGGAGGAGATCTGGAACGATTGGCTGGGATATGACAGGGACTTTGACATATATATGCCGCTTTATTACCTGAAAAGAAAGGATTTCTGGAATCCTGTTGTTAAAGATGGAGAGAGCGATCCGAGTAGGCCTGATCAGGTAGGAGCTAGGATCGACCACTTCTATCTGGAAGATGACTTGATAGATTACATGGAGAAGAAGGACAATCGCGAAAAATTGATAAAAGCACTGATCAGGAGTGGAAAAGTATTGAAAACAACTGGAGAGAAGAAAGATTGTTTTAGTGAGCAAGACAAAGAAGCGATCAGGGAAAAGGTCGGTTTTTAGGTACTATACATAAAAATTTTTCTTTTTATTTTTCTCTTTAATGTCTAAAATTCTACTCATAAGATTTACTACAAATCCATTTCAAAAGAAAAGTTATGATAGATTTGGTATGTATTAAAAAGTATGATGAACTTCTGCGGATTAAATCCCAAAAATTATTGAGCCCGGTTGAAAGGAGGATAAAAAACAGAAGATGAGTTATGAAGAGCTTGTAAAACACATAAAAATAATCTCACTAATATTTATTAAGCATAGAAACGTTTCAGTTTTTGCTCTTACAGATAGAATGATTTATCCCAAAAACACTTCGCTCGATAAATATGCTCCTAACAAATTAAAAGATTCAACTGTCGAAGTTGTGTTTATATTAGTGAATACATCACTTCAAAACTATATGCTCATGTGTCATCCAGTCAATCCATTTATGTGATTAGCTGCGGATTTACATGCGATCATACCTGCAACAATCCTGACAGGGATTTTATTGGAATCTAAATCGATAAAATCGTTATTATTAAGATATATCTCATGATACTCTTCTTTTGGAAAATGTTCATCTATCAAATCCTTGAATACCTTCAGTAAATCTCTTGGGCCAAATCGACTAGACCTATCTATGTATGCATCTAAGAATTCTTTAGAGGAGGTGATATTTTCGTGTAATATGATGTATAAATCATGTTCAAACTCATCCCATCTGATATTTTGACATCCTGAACCACTTTCGTCTATTACCTTAGAGGTTTTTAATTTTTGAAGCGATGAGGATGAGTATATCGTTTGTTCTCTACTCCTCCATCGGTTTTTGTGTAAGATTGTATCCCATTTCACTTCATCTGATTCAAAATCAGATTCCTTATTATTTAATTCGACTCTAAAACCATGTTCTTTCAGGTAATCGATATGTTTTGAAAAAGTTGGTTTTCTTTTTCCCAGTTCAGGAAACGAAGTCACGCTACCCGTAAGATCGTATTCTAGATTTCCTTTTTGCTCTAAAGGAATAAAATGTTCAGGTACATCTATACCCATCTCAGAGGCTATGCTTTCAGCTATGGCTGCACTCATGTTGCAAGCTACTGCATTACCGACCAATCTATATTTCATAGATTCATTCAAACCTAAAAATTGATACGTTATCGGAAATGACATGAATGTAGCGATCTCTCTTATCGTCGGTAATCGGTACTTTTCATATTGTCCATCGACGGTCTCTTCTACACCAAAAATCATCGCTTCCCTTGATGATGCCGATCTCGTAGCCATCACCGTTCTGCTCGGGCGGTCCAATTCGTCAGGAAAGGGTACCTCTCCCATGAATGGATGGTCTTCTTTGAGTTCTCTAGCTCTAGCCCATCGTTCTTTTGATATCGTCGTGTCATAGAAATGATCTGTTAGCTCGTCTACCCTGATTTTTATATCCTCGTAGCACGGATCTATGATATACGATTCTGTAATATCATCTTTGTTCAATTGAGGATTTTGAAGATTCGAAAAAACGTCTTCGATTGTGATTTTACCATTGACACCATCTTTGGAAGGCTCAGGAAAATCTCCAAAAAACAATCTTTTCCTCCTCTGAGGAACACCATAAAATTCAGAATTATATACTTTCTTTTTTTTCACTTCAAGATCGTCACCCATCCCAGGTAGACCAAGTTTATCCCATCCATATCTGTCCTTGACAAAGGTTTTTGCGTTCGGAACATTTTCCACCACCCAATATTTTAGGTTTCCATGTTCTTTTAAGTATGCTATCAATTCCATAGTTTTTTCGATCAGTTTGATGCCTTTAGTTTTGTCTGCTTTTCCCATCTTATTCGATCTAGAAAAGGATACACACGGAGGACTAGCGAGGATGATTTCAACATCATATAATGTTTTATCTAGTCGTTCTACATCTAATTCTAGGATGTTTTTATAATCATATTTGGCATTAGGATGATTGTATCTAGAAGTTTTTATGGCGGGCCACCAGTGATCTAAACCATATGCGAGTGAGAAGCCTTTTTGACGAAAGCCCTCTGAGAATCCTCCTGCGCCACAAAACAGATCTGCAACTTTGGGCTTTGAATTTTTTATTTTCATTCTCGACATTTTCCGAGCCATAATTGAATTAATATATAATATTTTTCCAAAGAATTTTTATATTAAAAATGAAAAACAAGACATTCAAGGAGATAGATATTTACAAAAGGCTTTTAATAATCCTTGGACCGAAACCTATTGACTTCATTTATTATCATCGATATTTTAGAAATTTTATCAGTCGTCTCCTTATCCACCTTTTTGTCTCATACATGGATGTAATCTTCAATCAATTCGACATTTATCTCATCACTTTTAGGGCCCTTACATGAATGAGAATTCATAGATAGGATAGGTCCAAAAAAATCCAATAGAACTTTTTCATAAGTCTTAACTTAATACAAACTTAGTAGCTAGTAACTTTGTATAATCATCTTATGTTATTGTCTGTTCTTTCAAATATTGAGTTCAAAGGGATAATAATTCGTTCAATCTTTGGACTTTTTGAAATATCTACAATCCTCTGTTATGGGGCAATCAGAACAGATCGGATGAGTCTGTTTACACACCAACGCCCCCATATCTATAACCCCAAGATTGAACTTTTTATAATTTTTTTCGGGAAATATATATTTAACTTTTTCTCGGATTTTATCATCAATTCTAGAGTATTTCTTCTCCCCAAAATAATATCTACCGAACAATCTGCCTGCGTTCGCATCTAACATGGGTATCGGCTCATCGAAAGCGATACATCGGACCGCAGAGGAGATATAGTATCCGACCCCAGGTAACTCGGTGAGTTCTTCTTCGGTATCCGGTACTTCTCCTTCATGTTTTTCTACTAGAGTTTCGGCTAGTCTTTTAAACCGTTTAGATCTTACATTCTGTAGGCCCAAAGGATATATCACCTCTGCTATCTTATCTACACTGATCTCAGCTAAGTCTTCAGGTGTTGGCCATCTATCCAACATCTCTTTATATATCGGCAATACTTGCGTTGCAGAGGTTTTTTGGAGCATCATCTCAGCCAATAATATGTGATAAGGGTTTTCGGTGTTCCTCCAAGGGAAATCTCTTCCTTTTTCTTCATACCATTTTATTATCTTTTCACTTACTTTTTCGCTCACATCGACACCTCGATCGATCTTCATTAACTCAGATATCTTCTATCTTTTTCATGATTTTTTCGCAACCCGATATTTTTAAGCCCTCATCCGGTTTTTTACTTTCTGGCCATTCATCCTCCTGGTATACTTCTTTCCAATTATCTATCATCCAATATGTGCCTGAATTCATAATCTTACAAGCCAAAACACCGGCTAGCATCTTAGCAGCGATGCTCACTCTCATATCGATCTCTTCCCTCAAATCCAATTCATCTCCGACATCTTTGATTATCTCGTCTCTGTAATCTTCATCATCAAAATATCTCTTCACAAGATTATCTAAAATATTGGTGAGCCAATAAGGACTATGGAATAGGTCCTTTTTTCTAGCCGTGAAGAACGCTTGATAAGTCGAGGCATCAGGTATCTGTTTTTTTCCTACCTCTACCAACTCCCTAGACATCTCTTTAGCTTTGGATATGAATCTTCGGTCCTGAGCTTCGATCAAAGATATTATATAATAAGGTCTTACAACCATATCTTCTACAGTTTCGGCGTACCCTGTAAATAATCTACATCTCCATCCCATGGTATGTTCGATCTCATCTTCTCTATAAATGGGATGGAGTGGTTTTTCCTCTTTTTGATTATCTATGTCCACTCTGCATCCTTTTCTGGAACTATTGCTATCTGATCCGATGAAATCTACGAACCTTCTATTATATCTATAATTTCTATCGCCTTTATGAGGACTATCTAGTTCCGGTTCAAATGCTCTTTCGTTTTCGGAGTCCTTTAGATCATATTTCAAGGTTGTATCATCACCTTCAAAAGGATCTCCCTTGCCTTTTTCTATAAGGATCGCTCTAGCAAATTTTCTTGCGAGTAAAGGCGGGACAGCATTACCTACCAATCGATGTTTTTTAGAAAAACTATCAGCATGGAACTGGAAAGTAATCGGGAAAGACTGGATAGAACCTATCTCCCTTATAGTCGGGATCCGATATGCCGCAGATCGATGCCTTCTAAGATATACACTCAACAAACCTTCATCTTCATCTGCTTCTAGAAGATAGGTCATATCACCATCGCTCAGCCACCATCTATCCCTTTTTTCTTCAAAAGGTTTATCTTTATCGTTATCATCTTTCCACCATTCTTTCCACTCTCTAGGATTCCTTACCTTTTCCACCCTTGAAACCATAGCTTCAGGAGAAACTTCAAAGCCGTTGTTACCGAAAGCTCTTAAAAGACTCTCAGTGATAGTTTTTCTTTCCTCAAAATCTATATCTCTGAGATATCTTAGATGGTCTTTCAAGTCTAATCTGAAGCACCATCTTCTATCTTTGATCGCTATCGTTTCCCTTCCTGATTTGACAACAAAAGCAGTAACGGTCCTTGAGGGTTTTGTGTTACCATCGATATGATTTATTGTGAGATCAGGGAATTTCATCTTTCCATAGAACCTATGTTCTTCTTTGTTCTTCCTACTGTCGATCCACTCATGTTTGGTAAGGAAAGTGTTATAATCCTGATCAGTTATATCAGAAGCTTTCCTGGATATCTGCTCATATAATGGATCATGATGCTCTTTTTCATCTTCTGTCTCTAAGGGATGCGGTAATTTCTCGATCACTCCTCTCATAGATTTAGATTCTGTTTCTTCCTTGAATCCGAACTTTTCATCCCCTATATCCGGATAATCGCCCGAAAACAATCTTCTTCTTTTCTGGGGCACTCCAAAATCCGAAGCAACGTAAACATTCCGTTCGGGTATCTCTAATCCGATCTCTTTGAGTTCATCTTCCTCGATCTCTTCCTCCAATGATGGTTTCAATCTAGGTATGTTCTCCATAATCCAAAAATCAGGGTCCTTCTTTTTGATTATCTCAAGGAATTTTCTTACGAGTACCATACCTTCTTCTTTATCACCATTCCCGGCCTTATTCGACATCGAAAAATAAGTGCATGGAGGACCACCTATTATCACGTCAGGATCGTCAGGGATATCTGATATTGCGATCTCTCTTATATCAGTCGATCCGTTGGGTACTTTTTCTGGTGAAAGATTCTTCTGAAAAGTTTTCATAGCTGGTTGCCAATTGTCCAATCCATATCTGATATTGAATAGCCCAGTTTGTCTGAAACCTTCAGAAAAACCTCCAGCACCGCAAAAGAGATCTACTACTGTTAATTTTTCATCGTTTTCTGTCATCGTCATATACACCTTGAAATCGATGTCTATTTCTTCATATCGAATAATCAAATATATATCTTGTCTAAATAACATTCTTATTTTATAATATTTTTTCTCAAAAAAAAAAAAATTGAAACAAGTTTTAAATATTATGTAGAAGATTCCGCAGTAGAAAGGAGATGAATGGAAAATCGATTAGAATATTTCTTGTGAATATGAGAAATGTTTTATTGATATGTTCGGTTTTTGATTATTTTATGAGAAGTACGAATCAGGGTGGATTTTCAAAAGATAGACAGGATGTATGGATTGGATTGTGATAAGTGTGGATAAATCGAAAGAAGATATCACATTAAAAGATTGGAATAGGTATCTAGTCGATATCTTATTTCCAAAAGGACTCAGTGGTTCATCTAGACTTTTTCTTACACCAGAAGATATAGAAGAACTCTCCAAGAAGACAGGATTGACTAAGGAAGAAGTCGTAGAGGAACTCTATAAAACGACCTCTGCCGATGATATGCCCGAAACAGTTGAAAGGAGGATAAAAGAGTATAAGAGATTTCTAAGAGAGGTCCCTGAGAGGGTGAAAAACTCATACGGAATCGATGAGGAGGATGATGAATATAAGGATAAATCGATCGAGGAATATCTCAACAAAATCCCACCATTTCTGGCCAATCTTGTTGTCATCGTACATGCATATATGTATGGGGACAGGGCCTCTGTTGGGCCAGGCGATGTATATGAAACCGTTGCTAATGAGATAAGCGAGGTATTGGGTATAGAAAAAAAAGATGATATCAGAGATGATTTAAAACGTAATTGGCATAGTGTCACAGGTATGCGGGAATACAAAATAGAAGAAAAGAAAAAAAAGATAAAGATCGGAAATCATTCACCTTGGGTCATATTGAAGAAATGGACTGAGATAAGAGATAGGATTTCAAAAAATGGCGCGCTCACTCTTGATACATGTGAGATAGAAACAAAAAAACACGGATACGTTGGACCGATCAAATATAATGCACCTTTCGTAAGTGATGATCGTAAAAAATTGGAGTGTTTTGGTAAAGAACTTAGAGGGGTGAGCGATGTCAAACCCTCTAGAATCAGAATGCTTCAGTATGCTAAAGAAAATAAAAGAAAACTATCGAAAAGAGCAAGGAAAACACTCGAAGAGGCTTTCGATGAGGATGATGAAGGAGCAGCTTGTTTTGTTGAATATATGAATAAAGGGTTCAAAAGCGGACCTACAGATGAAGATGAGGAAGAGGGAACGGGGATGAGTGAGAACATAAAGGGGATAAAAAATAGAGTTAGATTCGAGGTAAGCGTTAGAACAGGTTTCCACGGAGATTTAAGGATAACCACCCGACTATCTTCCGATATAGACAGCGATGAGGAATTCATAATCACCATAGGTGAAGAAGATATCTCCATCCCTGTAGATAGAAAGGACGGTACCAAGAGTGCACCTTTAGAAGAATACATGGGTACTGAAGATTTTCAAAAATCGATAGACCTTGTCGGTGAATACAAAGTGAAACGGGGTAAGAGAGAATCAAGATTAGATGATGACCTAGTCAGGACCTTACAGCCAAAGAGTGGTGGATGGAAGGAAGCAGAACCGAGTTCAGAACAACCCTTGATGGTGTTATCTAAGGAACCATCATTGAAAGAATTCAAAAGGAATGAAGGGATAAGGGATGTAAAAGAGTTGGGAGTTATCGATCCCAACTCCATATATGAAATCGACGGTCAGGATATATATGGGATCAAAGGTGTTTGGCCCCGCCAATCTGTCGTTTCTAAGACCTCCGATTTCGATTTAGAGGGGGGTATAAAGAGTGATGACGGTCATAATAGATTTCTATTCACAGCCCCTCCAAGGGTGACTTACGATGGATCTAGATCTCCAGAAGATTTTGAAGTCATCCAACATGAAGGGTCGGATGAAAAGAAAAAATTAATTTTCCAAGATGGGGGTTGGATATTATCACCACCAGAAAGATCGGAAGAGGTCAAGATTAGCGTAAAATTGAATGAAGAACAGAAGTGGAGTACCGAGGTAAGGTTCATAGAGGAAGAATCCAGGTGGAGGGATTTCCTAAGGGAAGATATCTACGATGGATATGAGGTAGGGGATGTTGTACTTCCAGAAGGGAAAAATGAGGTCACATCTGGTATGTGGGAAAGACATAAGAAAAGGATAAATGAAGAGATCAGGAAAAGATTGACAATTACAGATGATAAAGATGAGTTGGAAAACTTATGGATATCTTTCAAAAAAGCACGTAAGAGGATTAAGCAACTTAGAGCGATAGAAGAAAGAAAAAAAGGTAGAACATTTGGTAAAAAAGATGAAAAAATTGGGGGTGAGACCGGAAAAAAAGAGGATGGAGAAAAAGAGAAAAAATCTGCTGGGAAGAATGGGTCTGAGACCGAGTATGTTCCTCCATTGGACAAAGGATGTGACAAAGATTGTAAATGTTGTCTTTGTAAACGTCAAAGGACCCTAATCAAACAACCAAATAATGACCAGTTATGGGAAAGGTATGGTCCAGAAGATATGGAGATGCGTGAAAAATATTTAGAAGATTTAAAAAAGATACATCCAGAGGTTTAATCATGGAGTTGAACAAAGTATTATATGGCCTGACACATATAGGACCAGACCGCTTCCCTTTGAAGAAGGAAGAAATCCTCGACCTGTTAGCAGATTTCGGATTGAAAAGAGGAAGTGAAAATAATAGAGCCAACGAATGCGAATCCGCTCTATATATGCTACAGTTATTGGGGCACATCGATTATGTAATCGATGAAGATGGTGGAGGGTCTTACACCTTGGCCCCCCCTCATCTGAGACCTACACCTGAGGGAACTTATGTGCTCGCTGGTGCACGTTCTAGGGATATATACGAAGAGTTGTCAGTCGAACACGAAAGGGGGACATCATGGGAAATAAACGGGACTGAAATCAAACAACCTGACATAGCAGTGATGGATAAAGAAGCTTTAGAAGGTCTAGAAAATTCAATCAAGTCTGCCTTCAAAAATAATCCTCTTCTAGAGGAAGGATGGAAGTTACCTCCAGGGAATCTCCCCACTTGGGAATCGACCGTACTCGATAATCGAGGTCATGATATAGAAAGTCCTGTCACCCGATATGGAGATGAAGATTGCAGAATCTTTGATCCACATGGGTTAAAATGGAAGCCATTTAAAGAATTCGAGGATATATTCTATCACACGGGTCCAATGTTTTTGATAAGCTACCCTACAGTGAGGTATACTAGATTTGCACTTGTTTTTAAGAAAAATGACGATGAATTCACAGAATTTATTTTACCCTCTGGGTTAGATAATCAAAGATGGGGTCGATTGATGGTTTTAGCTTCATATGGGATAGAGTCTAATATCAGGGAAGGTGAAGATTATCTCAAAGTCCATAGGTTTGCTCAATTACCTATGAAAATCACCAGAAGATTGGTGGATATAACGGGAAGAGCTCCATCTATCAACAATCTTTATTATAGATTTCATGATGTAGATGATGACATCCAAGAAGAAGTCAATAAAGCTTGTATCAAATCTTTCGTAAAAACAGATTTATATGAAAAATCTACGGAGGAGAGTAAATCATGAAAGACCCCTTGAATGATTTTGAAGGCCGTATAGACGACTTTTTGCTATATCTAGACACCGCGTTCCAAGCAAAGCCTTGGTCTGTGAACGAAGAACGACGGGAACTCTTGTTGAATTCACACGACATATTCCAAGTACCATTTCTTGAACCCATACCAGATTATAAGAAATCTGACATAACCACTGAAGAAGGATTAAATCCGTGCTTACCCGATGATGAAGATTTTAATGAAGTCTTCAATGAATGTATGCGGCGTGGTCTACTATCGACCTTACCAGAAGGTGCGAATCTATATCAACATCAGACAGACATGGTAGAACGCGTACTGAAAAATGATGAACATGGGGTTGTGACTTCAGGTACTGGTTCTGGTAAGACAGAAGCCTTCCTCATGCCCATATTATATCATATCTTCAAAGAGCTTTACGAGGAAGGTGAAAAACACCCTGCACCAAAGAGAGACCCTAGAAGTTATGATTGGTGGATGAAAAGAGGTGATGTTGCTGATGATGAACACTATAATCCAGATATAGAAGAACATCAAGAGAGATATCATGAATCCAAAAAAAGTGCTCATGTTTCTATCAATAAATCAGAAGAACCAGCTAGGGAAAGAACGCCAGGCATGAGAGCTCTAATCATCTACCCGATGAACGCCTTGGTCGAAGATCAGATGAGAAGATTGAGATTGGCATTGGACAGTAAGGAGATGCATAATCTATATGAGGAAAAATTCAACGGGTACAAACCTAGGATAGCAAGATATAGTGGGGCGACGATCGGTGGTACTAAAGAACCAGCTGATGGTTCTGAGTCAAATGAAAAAGAGAAGGTCAAGAATAAAGATGAGAGGATAGGAGATAAGATTCGTGACCATATATATCTGCCTTTTATCGAGATGTATGAAGCTATAAATGGGGAAAAACCTGGAATAGGGGATCAGTTATCGAATAGCCTCTTGGATGAAGATGCTGTGCCTTTTGATGCAGCGGATGGTTTTTCTGTAGCCTCACCATGGGGTAGTGAAGAGAGGACCCGCTGGGACATACACGATCATGTCCCGGATATCTTGGTGACGAATAACAGCATGTTGAGTATAATGATGATGCGCCAATTCGATGACCCCATCTTTGAACAAACGAGAGAGTATCTTGATAGTCATGAAGAGGCTAAATTTCACTTGGTGCTAGATGAACTGCATTTGATGCGTGATGCATCAGGCACTAGTACAGCTCTTGCTCTTCGGATGTTCCTAGACCGACTAGACATGCTCCCTGGGGGAGAGAGAGAAAATCAATTAAAGATTTTAGCATCTAGCGCATCTTTAGAAGATGCTGAAGCGACTAAAGAATATCTCAATGATGCCTTCGGTATAGAAGCTAATCTGAAAACACGGACCGATTCTGAAGAACCTAGCGATAAATACCCAAGGCCGTTCTTCCTAACATCCGGTAGATTGTCTGAAGTAGATAGGATGGTTGAAAAGATAGATGTTGAAGAAAAAAAAATACCCGAGTTAGATACTATCGACCCATCGCCTTTTATAGAGGTGGCTGAACTAGATGAGTTCAGTGATTTAGATGAGATGTCATCAGAACAAGAAGAGGCTCTAGATGGACTCCTAGAAAGATTTGGGATAAGTCCTGGAAACAATTATGAGGATTCATTGAGAAATTTACTAGAAGATATCGAATTCAATATCAGATTACTAGGAGTCTTTCAAGAAGAGATTGGTCCTGATAGGTATCGATTAAGAGCACGTTCTGTTTATGATATATCGGAAAAGATCTTCGATCTATCTCCTTCAGGAGATACATCCATCTTCAAATCTGAAGCTTGGTTAGCAGTGAAGGGTCTATTGAGAACTAGGGGTCTAGCAAAGGGTGATTTTGTGACCATGAGGGTCCACGCGATGATGCGTAATATACCAGGAATGTATGCATTGCCTGAGCGAGATACCGCCCTAAAAGGAGGGCCTGAACGGAGTATAGGTGAGATAACCTTCACAGATGGTCCGCCAAGAGAATCATCTGACGGCCGGGGTGATTACAAACCTCTTGAATTACTTTATTGTGAAGAATGTGGAGAACTGTTCTACTGTGGGCATAGAGGGATAGTTCAGGAACAAGAACCAGGAAATCTCCCAAAGTATACACTTTTAGATGCAGATCCTGATCCAAGTAAACCGAGAGAACAATTGAGGGCTAAGAGAGTAGAGGAAAGATCCTACCTTGAGATGGCTATATTTCATCCCACGATGGATGAAGATATGCAATCTGAGATATGGCCGGAGGAAGGGAAATCAGATTTCTCTAAGACCGGTTTTCTACGTCCATTCGAAACAGAGGACGAGTACAAAGTCAGGACTCAATGGTGGCCTGCAAGATTGGACCCCTCAAATGGGGATGTGGTGGTTGTTGGGGAATCTAGAGTAGAGATCCCGGATAGATATAGTATAAAAGGGAGAGCTCTTGTAGCAGTCGGGATACAAGACCATCCTGCCTTTGATAGCGAAAGAGTAAACGAAAATAAACCTGAACATAAGGAGGCACTCGATAGAGTCAGAGGCCTCCCTGAAGAATGCCCTACTTGTAATAAATCTTATGAAAGCCTTATCAATTACTTGATCAATATAGAAGGTATACAACCTAGAAAAGCCTCCTCTATCAGAGGTTTTAGAACAGGGTTTGAAGCGATATCACAGATGCAGTTGAGATCATTATACGAACAACAGGGTATAGAAGATAATAAAATAATGGCTTTTTCAGATTCTCGTGATCGCGCAGAGAGATTGAATAAAAATGTTTCTGAACGTCATCATGATCAGTTGATAGGCGAGATCGCTATGCGCAGATTTATTGAAATCGGGGAGCTAGAACCGAGATTAGTTGAAGAAATTAGACAGAGAGGCTCATGGGATGAAGCTAAAGCTGAATTAGAAAGGAAAGGAAGAGATGACGTGATCTCTATGGTAGAAAGACTCGATAAATTACCAACTACTGAACAATCTGCTGATGGACAAGTTTTCGAACGTCGGGAACTAGGGAAGAACTGGGAAAAAATATTGCAGATACAACAATCAGATAATACTGCCATCCTTGAAAGGAATGATGAAGATTCAGAATACTATAGAACGGTACCCTTCAGCATAATCCTTGAGGAACGTAATCCTGACCCCTCAAAGACACTCACCCTACAAGAAACTAGAACAAATAAAGATAAGATTCCCGAATTGGCTTTAGATCTTATCTTAAGAGGGGAGAGTCCTTTCGGTTCAAAAGAATTCGTAGAAGTTGGTGGCAAAGAAAAACAATGGAGAGATACGATGAATCTTTATACCAATCCAAGGCCTACTTTTAAGAGTTCTACTAAGAGTAGTATAAAAGATAAAATGATTAGCTCCATGGAAGGGTCTCTTGGTGAATCTATATTGTCTGGTCGTTCTACTATCGAAGGAACTTGCATGGGCTGGATTAAACTAGATAGGAACCGGATAAAAGAAAAGGAGGATTTCCCGTATCTAGAAAGATTAGAGGATATGGCTAAAAGTGTGGGTCTAGATGGACCTGATGGAAAGGATAGATTATTACAGCTGGCAGAAGCCTTGGTCAGGAAGCTCCTCCTCAGAAATCGTTTTGAGGGCGAATGGAGAACGCCAAAGGATTGGATTATAGATGAACATACGCTCTCGAAGAAAGACGGTAAAAAATATCTCGAAGCGTTCGTAGAAAAACATTACAGTTTTTCGGAGGAAGACGAAATAGAAGATAAGGTAGAAGATTTGATGGATATACTTTACCGTAGAAATCAAGGCACCTCTAGAGTAAATCCTAAAGGATCTGTCATCAGAGGATTATCAGAAGGACTGGATGGAAGAGGATATATAAAGATAAGGAATCTTGATGTAAGGGTGGCTAAAGAAGATGATGAGTTCATGTTGTGTCCAACGTGTGGAACGCCTCATGCCAAAGAGAACTCTGACTTGGTCGGGATATGCGTTAAATGTGCATCTGAACTAAATCCTGATAAGACAATAAAAGCGAAAGAGTACTGGCCTAAAGATGAGCTTTCCCAGAGACTCCGATGTTCTGAGAGGCCTACTAATAGGTTGACCACCGATGTACTTACCGGTAATACAGAAGATCCTGCGAAGACCCAAAGAAGGTTTAAAGAGATCCTTGTAAAAGGTGAAGACGATCCAAGATTGGACGTTATAGACATACTGTCCGTTACAACAACTACAGAAGTAGGCGTAGATATGGGCTCTTTAAGCACCATCTATCAATCAAATATGCCTCCTCAAAGGTTCAACTACCAGCAGAGGGTGGGCAGAGCGGGCAGAAGGGGTCAAAAATTCAGCCTTGCACAGACCATGTGTAGGGATACTACACATGATGGTTATTATTTTAAGAACCCAGAGAGGATAACGGGTGGTCTATGTCCCGATCCGATATTGTCAGTAGATAATCTCAGAATCTTAAAAAGGATTTTCGCAAGGATGTGCTTACGCAGTGCCTTCAGGGATATATCCCCTCCAGATGATGATTGGTCAGAGTTATCACGCCATCCTGTGACCAATTTCCCAGACCATCATGGTGAATTCGGTCTATGTGCGGAAACAGATGACCATCCTGGATTTCTAGATGTTTCAGAATCTGAGGTGGGAGAAGAGATTCCGCCAGAATCAGCATTGACCGATACAGCTGAAGAGGTAAAAGATTGGTTGCTATCTGAAGAGAAAGTTGAACATCATGCTGAATCACTCCTTAAACCGGATGTTGATGAAGACCTTTTAAAAGGATTGATAGATTATGCTAGGAGTGGTGAGCTATTCAATGATATCGTTAGGGAGGTTGGAAAAAAATTGAGTTGGGGTAAAGAAGAGAGGATGGGTAAGGATGATGATGCCCAATTAGCTAAAACTCTAGGAGAAAATGGCATATTACCAGCGGATGATATGCCTACGAGTTCAAGACCATTTTATTATTCCGCACCAGTCAAAAAACCAGGGATAGATAGGGAAATCAGGTCTACCAGTAGAGACGTAGAACAGGCGATAACGATGTTTGCTCCTGGGACCAAAACGATCATCGATAAAAGGGTGGTAGAATCAGCAGGATTGACATCTAACCTCGATATCGATAGGTTGAATGTAAGAAAGAACAGTGATAATGAACTCATTAACAACGAAAAAACAGACCTTTCATTCGATTGGCACGGTGAGATAATCATAGATAAGGACACTGATGCACTAGTTGCTTCAAATGAGGGTTATTCAGATTTCAGAGGAGGGAGGTCACTAGAGAGATTTACAGGTATACGGCCACAAGGTTTCAGGACCATCTTCCACGAGGAGACATCAGACCCATGGAATGATAGGGGGGAATTCAATGGGGGAACACGGATGTATTTTGATTCTAACAAAGAAGGAGAAACATTGGATGACAGTAACTGTGTGATCCGGACCGAGACTGGCCAAGTTTTCTTGATAAACGATAGGACGGGAAGATACTATTCTTTTAGACAATTAGATGAAGATCAAGATGGTGAGATAGACAATTTCCATAAGGCATATAATCAACTCATCGAACCCTCTTATCAGGAAGAGCACCTCGGCTCGGGGAATAGCAGGGTAGAAGATTTAAACAGAACACCCGAAACGCGAGATGGGTTAGATCTGAGTGAAAAAGTCGCTCTAGTAGCCCCCAAGTGGACCGATGTTTTTTGGATCCATCATGAAGAACCTCATCCGAGTTTATTCCTTGATCCATGGGTCGATAAAAGTAAGCGACCTGGTGTGAGGGCTTCTTATCGGAGCGCAGCATATATCTTGAGGGCGATCATCTCTGATGAACTCGACATCGACCCACAAGAACTCGAGTTATCACTCCTAGCTCCTGTCTATCTTGATGATGGGTTAGAGAATCGTGTGGCACAAATCGTGCTCAGTGATCAGATGGTGAACGGTGCGGGATTCTCCACCAAATTGGGTGAAAATATAGATGATATCATGGAAGATCTATTCGAAGAACCTGTGGGGGAAGATAACCCATGGATAAGAGATCTGCTAGGTAAAGAGCATAGGGAAAGATGTCGCACTTCGTGTACATCTTGTATCCGTTACTATTCAAACATGAGAGAGCACGGACTCATGGATTGGAGGCTTGGAGTGACCATGATTCGCTCTATGTACGACCAGGATTATGATGCACTCGCGGATTCGAGTGATATAGCCGAGGCGATAGATTCTTTGCCAGAAGAACATGAGATGAAAGGATGGTTGGTCGAAGCAAAAAAGCAAAGAGATTCGATGAGCAAACTAGAACCTGATAAGATGGAACCTGGCACCCTGAATGGGATACCTGTTGTATTCGACGACCAATATGAGGTTTGCCATGTCTTCGTACATCCACTATGGAAACTCGATGAACAAGAGGGGTCACCAGGAGAAGTGGTCAGAGGGATCTCAGATGAGTTTTGGAAAAGTGAGAAAATAGATGAGTGGGATAATCCAGACATAAACTGGGTCGACACATTTAATGGAAATCGTAGGATAAGTTGGTCCCGTGTAAATCTTCAGGGTGAATGAGTAGATGAAGCCTACTTTACCTGAAAGATTGAAACCTTTAGATACGATATCACCTAGTCTAGCTAGTAAAGCGTTGATAGATGATGGTTGTCTTTTCAGAATACTTACACAGGGTGGGAGCAACAGATCTGAAACGACTGATATGTTACCAGCTTCTATCGATGGGATAATCGGTACGGTCATACACAAGGTTATAGAATGGGGTTACAGAGGAGGTCATAGTGGAAGAGATAGAGATATTTCGGATGCTTTCGATCAGTGGGATAAGATCATCGATGAAAAAGAACAAAACTTATCTGATGACAAAATCAATCGCCATCTCTTACCATTGAAAGATAGAAAAAATTATTTTAAAAAAAGAGGGCGAGTCTGTCACCATGCTAATAAAATTTCTCAAGAAATCAGAGTTCTAGAAGATGGTACAGATAAAAGTGAGAGTGATATGAAAAACCGTTTGATAGGTCCAGAGATACCTGTACAAGATAAGATTTCTGACCCGCGGATGAAAGGGAGGATAGATTTAGTAGTTAGTGATGGTGGGAATCTAGAAATATTCGATTGGAAAACTGGGAAGATACTTGATAAAGAAGGGAACCTAAAAGACCCTTATAAAAATCAGATGCGATTATATGCAGCATTATTAGAATGTAAGCAGAAGAATTTAGATTCAGATGATGTAAAGTTCCCACGGAGAGGCGTAATAAAGAATCCACTGACCGGTTCAAAGGAGATATTATGTGAGGAAGGATTAGACCCTGAGTTGTGTCGAGAGCTATTGAAAGATGCCATAAATATATACGAAGATATAAATGAAACCCATAAAAAGGATGATGATACGGATTTTTTGATGGATGAATTGGCTATCCCATCGAAAAAAGGGTGTAGATACTGTTCGATCAGACCAAGATGCAGAGTTTATCTAAAAGAATTAGAGAATTGGATGGGAGATATCACCGAGGATTTAGATGATATAGAGATCCAAGATGTTATAGGACGTTTCGTAGATAAACATAGAAGTGAATCCCGTTCTTCTAAGGGGGCTATCTTACTTGAAGACGATGAGGCAAGAAGATGGAGGATAGCTGGAATCGATCTCGATGCAGAACGGAATGAAGCGATAGAGGGATTGAGAGAGGGAGAGATGGTAGGTGTTTTCAATATATATAAAAATACTAGGTGCGATTTACCAGAGTATATCAATCTGCTGGCAAATCCTACTAGACATATTGTTTATGATATCGAATCTATGTTATCACGATGAGTTACTCAATCGATGATATGGGTTTTAAAATAGAAAAAATAAAAAAGTATAAACTGTAAAATGAATATTGATCAAAATCATTGAAATAGTTCTCACCCAAACTTTATTTTTCTAGGTCCAATTCTTCTTTCAAAAAATCAGCTTCAATATCGGAATAAACACGTCTATATTCTACAGAATTTCCTTCCCTTATCTTTTCGACCAAACCAACTTCATTCAATTTCTCCAAAACTTTGTAAACCGATTCTCGATATTTCAATGAATTAGAAGTTTCTTGCGTTTCTTCAAAAACCTCTCTTAAGGTTTTACTCTCATTTCCTAAAACTCTTAGAATCTCTCTAGAGGATTCTTGAGATAGGACTTTGATCACTTCTTGGAAGTCAGGTTCTTTCATTCGTGATTTTAAATGACTAACATTATCTTAATGATTTGTTGCCTAACAGGAAACAAATTTACAATTATATTGTTCTAATTTTAGATTTTCATGACCCATAAACTGGATTGGACCTATCCCAATTTTGGCTCTTTTTATTCGACACGACCCCCTATCAGAGGTACGATAGGTTCTAGATGTAGATCTGCTAGGAGACTAAATTTAAACCGAGTTGAATTACCATTCGATCTGGTTAGAACCCAGAACGATGAGAATTACAGACTTAACAAAGAAGTCGGAGACATAATCGAAAAAGATGATTTTAAAGACCTTTATGGTCTTCCTAAGGATAATGGTAAATGCGATTACATCCTCCATACAGATCCGGAGATAAAAAGCAAGCATTACCTGTACTGGAATAAAGAAGAGTGGAGAAAGGTATATCTTCAATCGATAATCGACTTTCAGGAATATATTGGTAGACCCCCATATGCCGTTGAATTTCATCCTGGCAAAAAAACAAGAAGTGAGGGGTATTTTGAGGATTTTATAGTTGAGGCGATCAGACTTTTTGATGATAGATTTGGAGATGAATCTCCGATATTGTTGATCGAAAATAGAACTAATTTATATGTTTCTACAACTCATGACATGATCGATTTTTACCAGGAAATCAAGGATAGAGTATCAAAATCCAAAATTGAAAATTTTGGCTACAGCGTAGACGTGAAACAGCTTACTTCCGCAATGGGAGAGTCAGCTATCGAAGGTATAGAGGAACTACCAGCTGAAATGATAGAAAACTGGCATATCCACAGTGGTTATCACGGACACCAACCTCCCAATGATGATGACTCGATAGATTGGAAGAGAGTTGCTGGTCTTGTAAAGAAAAGTAACACTAAACTTTGTCTTCCTGAAGTGCATTCTCATGATCAAACTAAGGAAACGATCAAATATTTTGAGAAACTGATTAAACAAACATAAATTCTGTTTTTGTTTCTAGTCAGGAAACAAATATTCCCTCCCCGAGCAGGGTTGAAGGGAGTGTTCAACCCAGCGCAGGGGAGGTCGGGCGGGGTATCCGCAGGAAGCCGAAGGCTTCTGAGGATTGGGTGGAAACTTCTTTCCGCGAGAAAGCCGGCAGTCCCCCTCCAAAATCATCTTCTAAAATTGTAGATGTAGAGCGGTCCATTCAACCCCTCACATCCATCGCAATCACCCCACTAAAACAACCGTCTTTCATACGTATCATGAGGCACACTTGCCGAGTGAAAAGAGGAATTTTATTCCTTTGCAACAAACATTTGTTCCTCCAAACTCCAGATTTCAAACATCATTTATCTCACACCTAACACCCTCTTCACTTCCAACAACCGCTATTTCTCCGCATCACGAAGGCTTTGCCTGAAGTGAAAGAAGGAATCTTTGATTCCTGCGCAATCAACATTTGTTATCCCCTGATTTTTCGCAATAGACGTTTGGTACTTATTTCAGGAAAATGAAGTCATTTTCCTGATATCGTTTGGAAAATCGGTGATTTTCCGAAAGATCGCACGCAAAAGACGTTTGGTGAGCCCAGCTGATAGGAAGAAAGAAAATATAAACAATTTCAGGAAT
>CAZRSB010000027.1:0-14172 GCA_964602715.1 uncultured Thermoplasmata archaeon
CACCGGCGGGATTTGAACCCGCGCTCTATGGTTTACGAAACCATCGCTTTGGCCATCTAAGCTACGGTGGCATTGGATAATCCCTAGAGTCAGTGATTCCGTAGAGCATATATAAGTTATTAAAATTTTTCATGACTTAAATCCACTGGAATGGGTAAAATTAAAAATAAAGAGGGGTTTTAGAATTTTAACCCATGACCGTTTTTTTCTTTAATATTTTTATACCCACATCTTCTAGTCTAGCGATCATCTTTTCGTATACTTCACCCTTTATACAGTCCTCTGGAGGCACTATACCTTTTTCCTCGATATCTCCTTTTACGATCATCTCAGCACTAATAGCGGCCGGGAAACATGTAGTCCTCTGCATGGCGGTCAATCCTGCTTCAGTGTCTTCTTCGTCCCATAGATAATAATCTATCCTGACATCCTTATCGTCTTTCTTGCCTTTAGCAGTGTTCCACATCACGCAGATGTCTGTGTCTCCTTCCTCGGGCTGAAGTTTAGGTGTGATGACCGAAGACAAAACTTCTCTGGGAACAAACTCCTTTCCATCGACTTCCACTGGTTCAATGTCCAACATTCCACATTCTCTGAATTCTTTGATAGCGTCATAGTGTCCTGGCCATCTAATCGTCTTCTCATATGTCTCATTTAGATCGGATCTAGTGTAGACGAAACTGGGCATACCGGGGGTGACAGCACATTCCAATTCAACATCTTTACCAAATTTATCGAAGTTGAATTTTTCATGTCTTGTCAACGCCCTTATCTCAGTCTCCTCTCCATCTATGATGGCGGGTGATTTGATATTATATTCTCTTAAAACATGATCAAAGGCCCAAGTGATCATATATTTCAATGGATGTCTTTTAGCGGCTTCCTCATCTGGGACTCCACCGCAACGAGCTATTGCAGATTCGCGTTCATCCATCTCTCGTAATGCTTCACCAAGTGTAAAATTGGTGATACCTGGTGCAAAGCCATTACCATCTATAAAAATAAGATCATTTTCTTTATATTCCTCGTGTAACCATTCACCATACTCCTCAACAGTCATATCCTCAGGTATCTCCAGATTCTCCATCTCATATGGATCTGGTCTTCTATGATATTCTTCAAGTATATCCACCATGTCTAGACCTTCTTCTATCGCAAGTTCAACAGTTTTGTAACTAGTTTCTCTAGTAGGTAAAGCGTTTATACCTACATCGTATCCTTCCATCACCTCTTTGGTTTTTTCTTCATCTAAAACATTACCAATATGCTTCTCTATTTTATCAGACTTCAAAAAGTCAGATATCTTATTTATGTGATCTTCTGATCTGCTGTAAATCCCGACTTGTTCAAAATCTGAATGATTCACAAGATACCATGCTATACCTTCTGCCTGTCTTCCTGCGCCGAATATGAGTGCTTTCATGTTATCGAGAAGGCATCAACAACCACCCTATAAATTTTACGTAGGATAGATTTTTCAATCAGTCTTCTTCGAATTTTTCCTTAGATCTTCGAAGAGCCTCCACTCCTGACAAGTCCTTCCCAGCCAAAAAATTGATACAAGAACCTCCTCCTGTAGAAATATGGTCGATCTCCTTATTCAATCCTAAACTTTCAATAACTGCTGTGCTGTGGCCTCCTCCGATTATGGAATAAGAGTCCGACTCGGCTATCGCTTTGAATATCTCTCTCGTACCTATTTCAAAATTCTCAATTTCAAAGGCGCCTGCTGGACCATTCAAAACAACGAGTGATGAGCCTTCGATATGCTTCTTATACTCCATTATCGTATCTAACCCGATATCAAAAATGGGGTACTCTGCTGGAAGCTTATCCAATGGTCTACCACTCCTCTCTCCATCTTTATTCAGAACTACGTCGATCGGCATCTTTATTTTTCCATCCCATGATTCGAGAAGATCTTTAGCCTTTTTTAATAGCTTTTCATGATCATCAAATTCATTCTTCAAAAAATTCCTATTTCCTTCACCCAAGTTATTACCATCGGCCATCAGAAAGATATTGGCGAGTACTCCTCCGGTCAAAATCTTATCGATGTATCCTCCTTCAAGCATGTGCTTTGCAACATCCAGGGAGTCATCTGCTTTTATCCCTCCTAGAAATGCTGTTTTGGGTCTATCTTCCATCGTAAATACCTTACCTAAATTTTCCAGTTCACTCTCCATGATTTTACCCGCGACGCTGGGAATTTCTATTGAGAATCCAACGAGTGTGGGTTGAGCTCTATGAGCGGCGGCAAACGCATCATGCACATGAACCTCTATTTCAGGAGCTAAATTTTGGACTATGTGTGTATTTCTCTGTTTATCTAGGTCTTCAACGCCTTTGAGATAAGTCTCTTCGGCAAACAACCTAGCGTTCTCCAGCATCAATATGTCACCTTTTTTCATCTCTTTTATCTTTGCCAAAACGCGTTTATCGAAAAGACCATCAACGTATTCTATTTTTTTACCCAACAACCTTGATAATCTTTGAGCATGGGGCTCTAAAGTTGTGAAATCGCTCTTTCCCGGTCTGCTCTGATGAGCTACGATCACAAGTCTAGTATCCAACAATTCCTTTATAGTAGTAAGATGACTTTTGATCCGGTAATCATCTAATATTTGCTTTGAATCGGGATCTAAAGGAGAGTTTATATCAACTCTTAAAAGAACTGTCTTGCCTTCGAGGTCAAAGTCATCGATTGTGTAAAAGTCCCCAGCTTTTTCCGTCATCTTATCATGTCGAGATTAAGCCTTCGGAATATAAATTTTACTTAATTCGAATTGAAAAAAAACCAAAAATTTACATATGACGCATCACTCCTACGTTCCGATGGATATAGAAAAGCGTGTCGAATACGTCGTTAGGAATACTGAGGAGATAGTCACAGAGGAAGAATTGAGAAGTCTCTTTGAAGAAAAAGATAAACCTACCGCTTACATAGGAGACGCTCCAACTGGTAAGATGCATACGGGTCATTTCATAACGCACCGTAAGATAGCTGATTTTCTCCGTGCAGATTTTGAATTCACTGTACTATTGGCTGATCTTCACGCCCATCTAGATGATCTTAAAAGTCCCTTCGATCTTTTGGATGCCAGGAGCGAGTATTATAAGGAATGTATTAAAGGTATGATGGATGCTACAGGAGTTGACTGGAACGATCTCAATTTTGTTCAAGGTAGTGAATTCGAACTTGAAGAAGATTACATATTGAATGTTTTGAAGATGGCGGCCGATACCACGTTAAATAGGTGCAAAAGGGCCGCTGCAGAAGTAGTAAGATATGGGGGCAATCCAAAATTAGGAGGCTTTTTATATCCTCTTTTGCAGACTCAAGATGTTTTTGCTCTAGATGCAGACGTCGCTTACGGAGGGATAGACCAAAGAGGCATATACATGCTTTCTAGAGAAGTCCTTCCCGATTTAGGTTACAAAAAACCGATCTGTGTTTTCGCCCCGTTACTTACAGGATTGACAGGAGGAAAGATGAGTGCCTCTGTAAAAGGATCAAAGATCGATTTATTGGACGAGCCCGAAACGATCAGAGACAAAGTGATGGACGCTTACTGTCCCGCTGGCGAAAAAAAAGATAACGGTATCTTGGAACATCTAGAGATGCTGATTATGCCTATACTAGATTCTAAAGGAAAGGATTTCGTAATAGAGCGGCCCGAAAAGTGGGGTGGAGACCTAGTTTACAGCGATTATGATGAAGTAGAAGAAGATTTCTTGAATGAACAGTTACATCCACAGGATCTTAAGGAAGCTGTTGCAGAGGAATTAGCATCTATTTTAAAACCGATCAGAGATAGATTTGAAGATAAGCAGGACCTGCTAGAAAGAGCATATCCTGACAGAGATTGAAAAAAGGGACGAGAAAAATCTTTTCTTAATCTCAATCATTTCCCTCAAT
Organism: uncultured Thermoplasmata archaeon; assembly: GCA_964602715.1. Taxonomy (GTDB): domain Archaea; phylum Thermoplasmatota; class Thermoplasmata; order Halarchaeoplasmatales; family Halarchaeoplasmataceae; genus Natronoplasma. The sequence continues at coordinate 3,920 of CAZRSB010000027.1, forward strand.
ATGGAGTTCAACTGTAGATACTACTTCTTCTGAGATGTTTCCATCAACTATAGCTTGGAGTTGTAATGTAAAATCTTCTCCTATATTTTCGGAACGAAATGTCCATTGAATGCTACCGTTTGTCATGAATTCATTTGAAGTGAGATCAAAACCCACATAAGCAGGTCGGTCAGGACTGGTATATCTTAAACCACCCGGAAAGTCCTCCTCAGGCCACCGTTCACCACCTTCAATTTCTACGTCTGTAAGTAGGAAATCTATTCCATTGCTCGATGGTTCATCTTCCGGAGTTTCAGCAACCTCAATCCTCAAAGTGTCTAGGTCAAATTCTTCATCTAAATCCCCAAATATTTGGAAATCTAGACGGACAAACTGTTCTGTAAATTGTTCTGACCCTGACTCCTTGATTATCGACTGAGGGTCAATTTCCAGCCTCAATTGGCTTTCATCGTTTACTATAGTTTCCGCTGTTTCATTTTTCTCTGGTAGAGTTCCTACTACTCCTGTTTCATCATCAGATTCATTCAAATGTTTGATCGTGAGTTCGCCCGGATATTCTTCCACATCTATCTCTACTTGTTCTTCCTCCAGACATCCGGCGACGACCATCGTCACCACCAGCATCGCTACGATCGGTATGACCATAAATCTTGCTTTTCCTTCATCTGAAATCTGCATTTTTCAACCACTCGTCCATCCATAAGATAAACAATATATATATATATATATATATATATATATATATATATTTCGCCATAAGATTTTTATACCCTCATTCAAACATGCAAAAGTTTCCTATTTACCCCAGATCTCTACTTCAGCATCTTCGTTTATCAATCAACATATTTCGTCCGATAAGATCAGAGAGGTCCAAAGCTTGTAGTCCGTTGTATTCGTATATCAATAATCCTCCCTTTATTCCCACTCTCTCTCCTTGATGTCGACCAGGGGTGGGTCTCAATCTAGGTCTCGCTCTTAGAGGAAGAGATATCGGATAATCTTCAAGATACTTTAACTCGCCCACGGCGATACGATTCTTTATCCCTCTGAATTTCCTACGAATCATCTGTTTATCTATTTCTCGCTCTAAACGCCTCAACTTATCTTTTGAGCTGACTTTTTGTGAGATATTTAGCCGATCGCTTATCTCTTTTTCCTCCTCCCTAGCTTTCTTCCTATTTTCCAAAGTAGCCATAAGAGCATATGCGTCTGCTCCCTGTTCTATCACTCTCTGCTTGAGTCTTTTCTTTTTTGTCATCCCTATCTTACTGATCGGACCAAAAAAGGCCAGATAAACCACATGCTCTTCCTCACAAAATCCTCCTTCGCAATCCTCACAGTCCTGTGGCTCAAAGATACATTCCATCTTTGGTATATCGTCGGGAGCACATCCATAACATTGATTAAAAGAATCTATCGGTCTTTGCTCAGGACAGGGTTCATATCCTCCATCAAAACTACCAACACATGTTTTCTGCTGAGAGATATCAAAACTTATCTCCCCCAGGTCTAAAATTTTAGTCTGCTGTCCATCATAAACTTTCAACTCAAAGTCGAAAGATTTCCACTTCCCACTTATCACGTGCACTTCATGACGTGTCTTTTGATCTTCTCTTTTGTCAATCAAATCAACAGCTTTACGATACACGATTATCAAATTTTTTTCGAGGGATATATCTATTTCGGGGGAATATACTTAAACTTCTTCAAACTTCAAATACCGATGTCCTACAAGACGATACAAGACACGGTCCACGGAAGTGTAAAATTCAGCGGCCCATTCCTAAAGCTTTTGGATACACCAGAAGTCCAAAGGCTGAGAGGAGTTAAACAATTAGGATTAACAAATCTCGTCTTCCCAGGAGCCAATCACACCAGATTAGAACACTCCATCGGGGCCTACCATGTAGCTGAAAAGATGGCCCAGCAACTGCAGTTGGACGAAAAAGAGACGAACATCGTAAAGGCAGCAGCTCTCCTTCACGATGTGGGCCACGCTCCTTTTAGTCATACTTTGGAGTTCATAATTGAAAATAAAAACGGAAAAGATCACATGGACATAACTAAAGAATTGATAACTGGAGAAAGAAAAATAGAGTGTAGAGAACATCCGACGATACCTGAAATTTTAGAAAATAACGGCATGGATCCTAAATTCGTTGCTAAATTGATAAAAGAAAATCCTCAACACACCAAGATAACCGACTTCAATGTTTGTGAAGGGCAGAGCTACTTCGGAGAAGATAAATATCTCCACCAGATGATCCATGGTTCATTAGACGCGGATCAGCTGGATTATCTACTCAGAGACTCTCACTATACGGGGGCTGCTCACGGAGTGATAGATATCGAAAGGGTACTTCAAACCTTAGAAATCCACACGGGAAATCTGGTTATATCAAAAGGTGGTGTACCTGCGGTAGAAGGAGTCCTGGTGGCTAGAGGCCTTATGTATTCTTCTGTTTATTTTCATAAAACTGCTCGGATAGTCGAACTCATGCTGGCTAAAGCGGTTGATGATCTAGAAAAACTTCCAGAGACTCTATACGAGATGACGGATAGAGAATTCATAGGTCATTTAGAGGAAAAAGGAGAGTTTCAACAAGAGATCGTTAGAAGAATTAAGTATAGGGATCTATATAAAAAATGCTTGAGCCTGAGCGAGGCGGAACTATCTGAAGCTAGGGGAGTGAACATAGAAAAAATAGGAAAACTAGACCAGATACGTGATCTCGAGAGAAAGATAGCGAACCAGGCAAAGATAGATGACAAAGCGGTTCTTGTAGATGTGCCGTATGAAGAGGTTAAATTATCAGAACCTAGGCTATCTAAGACAGGTATAAAAGTTTTAGATGGAGCCAAACTGTCATCTCTATCAGACTATAGCCCTCTCGCGAGAGCTCTACAAAAAAGACCTCCTCAACCATGGGCGATGATGATTTTCTGTCAGACACATTTAAAAGATCAAGTTTCAAAAAATGCTCGAAAACTTATAATGGGAGATTAGAACGTAAAATTACCTACTAAGAAAGGATAATAAGCGAAACCTTTTAAAACTCAACAGTGCCTATACAAATATGGACGGGATAAGTCTGACAGAAAGTGAGGTCGAGGAAAGCACTATCGATGACGAAGACCAGTCCTATGGTCAGGTAGGTGTTACTTTTGGGGATGTCGGGCGCACCTCTTTAAAATTCAACGTAGCCTCTCCTGTTGAAAAAGGTGAGTATATACAGATCTCACACCCGAATGTTGGTTGGGTATTAGGACAGATAGACAAGATCGAAAGGCAGAGCGATCTTTCTGTTGAAAAAGCAAGAGATCTCAACCACGGAAAGGAAGTCGAGATCGACGATACCGTTATCGCTACTGTGAACATAATCGGTTATCGAGATAAAGATGGACTTCTGAGGGTTCCAGGAAACCCTTTCAGAGCCGGAGAACCCGTCTATCTGGCTGAAGAGAAGTTGATAAGAAAAGTTTTAGGATTAAGAGATAGTAAGGATGGGGCATATATAGGAAAACTGAGGGGCCACGACATCAAGGTGAATATGAATATAAACGCGATAGCTCAAAAACATATCTCCATCTTAGCTAAGACGGGCAGCGGCAAAAGCTACACAGCAGGAGTACTGATGGAAGAGATGTTGAATAACGATGTCACGATGGTCATATTGGATCCTCATGGCGAATATTCCTCTTTAGCTAATCCTGGAAAAAAGAAAAACTCCGAGAAATTCAATGTGAGTCCTAAAGGATACGCAAGTAAAGTAACAGAATTTTCTCCAAATCCTGATATAAACAAAAGTGCGAAGGCCCTTAAATTCACTTTTCGAAATATGGAACCAAAAGAAGTTCTAGAGATGGCGGGGATGAGTAAAAGACAGACTTATGTAAACAGCCTTGAAAATGCAAAGTCTAAGCTTGCAACGACACAAGGTGAATTCACCTTGAGTGAAGTGATACGATTGCTAAAAGGGAATGAGGAAGACAATTCTACCACGTTGATCAAGGGACTAGAAAAACTAAAGGAATTGGGCATCTTCGCAGGTAAAGGTACCAGGTTAGATGATATCGTAAGTAAAGGCAATGCCTCCATCATCAATCTTAGAGGAACACCACCGGATCTACAGGGTTTCATAGTGGACAAGCTGGCATCATCGATATTTGAATTGAGAAAAAGAGAGAAGATACCACCACTTATCATGTTTGCTGAAGAGGCCCATAATTTTTGTCCCCAGAGAGGAAAGGTTCAGTGTTCAGAAACCTTTAGAACTTTAGCTTCTGAAGGTAGAAAATTCGGTCTTGGTCTTGGTATAATCACTCAAAGACCCGCAAAAGTGGATAAGAACGTTCTCAGTCAATGCAATACTCAGGTGATCTTAAAAGTTACTAATCCCAATGATCTAAAAGCTATCGAAAAATCGTTAGAGGGTGTAACAAAAGGCATGAAAGAAGAGATAAAACGTTTACCCGTCGGAGAAGCGATAATATCTGGAGCTGGCTTATCTGAACCTCTCTTTATAGAGGTCAGACCTCGAAAAACTAAAGATGGTGGGGAATCTATCAGAGTCATATAAAGGGAGAAAATTATGGTAGATGTACAAAAGGTAGAAGAATATATTGATAAAACTGAAAGAGCGCTTAAAAAGATAGAGATGAATCAACCCAAAAGATCTCACCTAAACAATATAGCTGAAGATTTTCTAGATATGATAGAGGCATATTTTAAAGATGCAAAACATTTCTACGAAAAAGAAGATTATGTGAATGCGTTCGCATGTGTGAATTATGCACACGGCTGGTTAGATGCTGGCGCAAGATTGGGTTTATTCGATACTGGGGGCGATGATCAGCTTTTCACCCTGGCAGAGTCAAATAATGACTAATCTATCACACGAACGCCTTCATTGTCTATCTTTGTTAAAAATACATTTTCTTCTCCAACTTCTTCTTCAAAAAGAATCTTTAATCTTTCTTCTTCTCCAAAATAAAACACTGAATTTCCGATCATAGCCATGCTTCCCTTTCCTGCTTCATCACCTATATCGAACAATTTTTTGACTTTTTCTTTAGGGAATTTAGTTTCATCTGAGAATTTTCTTGAAAGTTCGATAAATCTATCTAAACCATTCTCGGGCATGTACTCCTCCATCGTATCCTCTCCAACAGCGTTTATCCAACCAGCCATGAATGGATCTTTGAGTATATCTGGAGTTATCAAAGGAGCACCTCCTACAGCCAAAACGACTTCTCTATCGATCTTTTCTCGCCTGATTTCTCCATACGGAGGGAGACCTCCTTTCAGTCTTATCTCAAAACCGCCACCGTACTGGCCTATCACATCTCCCAATCCTGTGCGACAGAAAAGCTCCGATCTGTGAGACTCCTCCAAAGCCCTATCCAGATCATCGTCGATCTCGTTCAGAACAGCTGTAGCTGAAGCAAGCGCACACGCCCCACTCATCCCAAAACCTTGACTAAAAGGGAGATCCGTCTCAATCTTGATCGTACCTCCTTCAGAAAAGTTGTATACCGTCTTTTCCACAACTAAAAATGATGTCTCTTCGCCATTTACGAAAATATTCCAACCTTCTCCACCTATTTCAACCTCAGCAGTGACCCCCAATTCAACTGAAAAACCAGCCCCTCTAGATCCTGTTTTTTGGGGGGATCTTTCATCATCCAAAGGAAGACTAAAAAAACCTGTTATATGGGCTGGGCAAAAACAAGTTGTAGTCATCAGAGTTCCCTCATGAGACTATCCAAAATGATCTCAGCGATCTCTCTCTTGGTACCACTGAACCATTCATCCTCACCTGTGATGTAAACCCGGTTCTCTTCTCGACCAACATCTTCTAGTGAGTTAGCTACAACCATATCTGCCCTGTCATCCTTAACCATCTTATGAGCTGCTTTTTTAGCTTCGTCCCTGCTGTCTTCCGCCTTATAAGCGACCAATAACTCAACATCTTCGTTTATTTTATCTATGAATTTAGGAATAGGATCCAATTCAAGAGTATAGCTTTCGGACGAAGATATCTTCTCGTCACTCTTTTCAATAGGAGCGAAATCTGAAAGAGCCGCTGGGACCAATACCACATCCTTATCTCCTACTTTGTCAACAAGATCAAAAAGATCGCTCATTGTTTCGAACTTTCTGTTCGGTATCCAAGAAGGAACTTTATCTTCTACTGAGCCGTACCACAATTCTACGTTAGCTCCTCTTCTATACGCTTTTTTTGCCAGCTCAATTCCACTTTTACCAGTAGCTCTATTCGTTATCACTCTCATACTATCTATCGGTTCCAAGGTTTTACCAGTTATAACCAAAATATCTTCACCTTTTAGATCAGCTCTCAATTCTCTTATCACTGAATCGATAACTTGTTGATTATAAGCTACTTTAGCTGCTCCTTCTTCTATTCTTGGCCCTATCACAGTTACGTTCAATTTCTCCTGCAGCTCTCTTAGATTATCCATGATAATCTTATGATCGTACATCGTCTGATGCATCGCTGGAACAACCATGATCGGGATCTCAGAACCTACACACGTAGTTGCGAAGGTAGTGACGGGAGTATCATCAATACCCTTTGCCATCTTTGAGATAGTATTGGCGGTGGCCGGGCATACAAGAAAAAGATCCGCCTTATCCGGCACATTACCACAGTGAGAAACATGTTCTACTTTACCCGTTAATTCTGATATGACCTCATTTCCCGATGCAAACTCTAAAGCGTTAGGGTGGACTATCTTTCTGCCCCACTCACTCATGACACATATGACATCGGCACCTTCTCTCACTAATTCTCTGACGAGCTTTATTGTTTCAACTGCTGCGATGCTCCCAGTAACTCCTAAAACTATCTTTTTTCCGTCGAGGTCAGAGCCTTTTGAACCTCTTAGCTCTTCTGAAGGATGCATGGTAAGAAAACAAAGAGCTCGATGATTATATTATTTTCCTTTTATCGAGAGCCTTAAGATCGAAAATACATATACAACATCCGTCAGTTTTCTTATTATCATGGCTCAGTACACTTCATAAAGACCTGCATGAAAAGAGTCTTTTTTATCAAACAGTTTGGAATATCCCTCTGAACCTCCCTTGAGATCTTTGATCATCACCCTGTACCATAGGTCATCGTGCCATGTGTAACCTGACTCTCTAAAAAAAGCTCTGTAGTTGGGGTTTGCGTGGGATATCACCAAAAATTCCTGAGGGCATATATGCTCTAATTCTTGTAATATCTCAGACAGATCGCTATTTTTTGCAGCTATCTCTTTTATCGACAAACTATTTCGACCTTCATCCATCATCACATAACCTATCCTTTTATCTCCTTTATAGGCTATTTTGATCTCATCATTATCAGGCCATCCTCTTGCCTCAGCCATCTCCCAAAAATCTTTCTCTCGATATGTGAATCCTTTTAGACCCTCAAGAGAATCCATATATGTACTTCTTACATATTCCGGTGCTGATTCATCTCTGAGTTCAACATCAGTTTTTCTGGTTTCTCCCTCGATCCGCTTATATACTTTAGGTGGAAGAAAGATCGTCCTATAATCCATCTTATTGTATAAGTTAAAAGCAACATTCGAGCCTGAAGTCATCAAAAATGAGATATCTACTCTTTCCTCCATTATCTCATGTGCTCTTCTAAGGAGTTCCTTAACTACACCTTTGTTTGACTGTGATGGTCTTGAACACACATTACGTATTCCTCCAACGGTGATGAGTTCATCTCCTATATTCACCTTCGGATATAAGATCCCTACACATCCCATCAAATCGTCTCCGTTCAAAGCATAGAGTTCACCGCCCCACTCTGGCATCCTTCTATCGGAAGCTACCATGTTCTCGATATGTCTCTTAGAATAGGTGTGACCGAAACAGGCGAGCATCAATTCAGTCAGTTCTGTATCATCTACTTCATCATAGTTCACAATTTTCATAGGTAAGAGAAGCACATATTCAATTAAAAAATTTATCATCAAATCCAAATTTAGTGAAAAATCTAATAAAGTTGTATTATCATACAAGATAGATAACATGTCTAAGGTTTATTTCGCAAATTTGAGGTCGGAAAGTAAAGAAGATAATCTTCTTTCGAGGATCAAAAAATTGTATAGAAAAGCTAGTGATGGTGTCGATTTCGAAGAAAATGAGTTCATAGCTTTAAAAGTACATTTTGGAGAGAAAGGGATAGATACTTACCTAAGACCCGTTAGGGTCGCTCCAATAGTCGAAGCTATAAAAGATTCAGGAGGAAAACCGTTCTTGGCCGATTCAAATACACTTTATAAAGGAAGCAGATCAAACGCTGTGGATCATCATATGACCGCCCAGGAAAATGGGTGGCTTAGACCAGTGATCGATGCTCCTGTGATCATAGCAGATGGTTTACATGGCAATGAGTTCTACTCTGAAGAGATAGATGGTAAACACTTTGAAGAAGTAAAGATCGGTGCTGGTTTTTATCAGGCCGATCAAGTCTGTGCTATTTCCCACTTTAAAGGACACGGTATGACCGGTTTTGGAGGAGCATTGAAAAATTTAGGTATGGGATGTGCATCAAGGGCGGGGAAATTGATGCAGCATTATGATGTGCAGCCAAAAGTGAATATCGAAGAGTGCATCGGCTGCGGAGAATGTGCTATCTGGTGTCCTCAAGAAGCAATAGAGGTAGAAAAGTACGCTGAAATAGATTATGAGGAATGTATCGGCTGCGGAGAATGCAGGATAGTCTGTCCTGAGGATGCGATCGATGTAGAAGATTCTTCCACTGAAGTCGAGATACAGGAAAAGATAGCTGAATTCGCTTACGGTGCTTTGAAAAATAGAGGGGACAGAGCGGTACATTTCAACTTTGTTATGGATGTCACACCTGAATGTGACTGTCCGCCGTGGAGAAAAGAACCTCTAGTACATGATATAGGTGTTGTAGCTTCAAAGGATCCTGTTGCTCTAGACCAAGCATCTTTCGATCTAGTCAAAGAAGCAATAGGAAAAAATTATAAATCTGATCAAGATAAGTTCAAGGAAGTCCATGATGTAGATTCGAATTATCAGCTAAAACATGCCGATGAGATCGGCTTAGGCGAAAGAGACTATGAGCTTATAGATATTTCAAAATGAGGTTAAAAAATGGATCAGAAAGTTCTCGTTACTGGAGCTCTAGGGCAGATAGGATCTGACTTGATGCCAGAACTCCAAGAAAGATATGGGAAAGGTAATGTTGTAGCATTGGATTATAATGATCTACCAGAAGAATATACAGGCATATTAAAAAAGGGTGATGTTAGAAAAAAAGAGAGATTGGAAAATCTCTGGGAAGAATACGAGTTCGACGAAGTATATCATCTAGCGTCACTCCTCTCTGCTACAGGTGAAAAACATCCTGACCTTGCATGGAATATAAACATGGAAGGGTTAAAAAATGTGCTAGACCTCTGCAGAGAATACAACAGTAAGTTATTTTGGGCTAGCTCTATAGCGGTATTTGGTCCTACAACTCCATTAGACGAGACACCCCAGAGGACTGTTCTCGAACCCGTAACAATATATGGAGTAACTAAGGTATCGGGGGAACTTTTATGCCAGTACTATAATGAAAAGTATGGGGTAGATGTTAGAAGTTTGAGGTATCCTGGTTTGATAAGCTGGAAAGAAAAACCTGGCGGTGGTACCACAGACTACGCTGTAGAAATCTTTTACAGAGCTATTGAAGATGAAAAATACGAGTGTTTTGTTAGACCCGATACCAGGCTACCGATGATGTATATGGAGGATGCGATCAGAGGAACATTGGAATTGATGGATGCCGATGAAAAAGACATAACAGTACGTACCAGCTATAACTTTTCTTCACTAAATTTTGAAGCAAAAGAACTTGTTAAGGAGATAAAAAAGCATCAACCGGATTTTGAAGTAGAGTACAGTCCCGATGAGAGACAAAAAAATGCAGATTCTTGGCCCAACAGTGTGGATGATTCTAAAGCGAGAGAGGACTGGGGATGGCAGCCTAAATATGACTTGGAAACTATGACAGAAACGATGCTTGAGAATCTTAAAAAGAAATTATAGTGGAACTCGTAACTTTTTGAACTGAGTTACGGGCTCCACTGCTAGTCAAAGTCCCTCCATAGGAACAAAATTTATTTTGTGACTAAGAGGAATTTATCTAATTCCTTGTAGGAACAAAATTTATTTTGTGACTAAGAGGAATTTATCTAATTCCTTGTAGGAA
>CAZRSB010000027.1:14543-25684 GCA_964602715.1 uncultured Thermoplasmata archaeon
ATTCCTTGTAGGAACAAAATTCATTTTGTGACTAAGAGGAACCTGTCTAATTCCTTGTAGGAACAAAATTCATTTTGTGACTAAGAGGAACCTGTCTAATTCCTCGCGAGTAAAAAAAAGTCGGGTCATCGACTATAAGTATGTGAGGTTACCTACTTTAAAGGATTAAAGTTAATTTTCTTTACTTCACTATATGATTTATATACTATAAACATTGTACCAACTAACGAAGTGATAGTATGAGTGAAGAATGTTGCCAAACGGAAAAAAAAGATTCGCACAAAGAGACCTGTGATCACGGTCATGGACAACATCACGGACACAACCGAGGATGCTGCTGTGATCAAGGATGCACATGTGGATGCCACTGCACTTGCGGAGGACAATGTACTTGTGGCCATCACGGACACCATTGTTCCTGCTGCTGTGAAGGGGGACGTGCTTCCTGGAGAAAATTCACCTCTAAAGAGGAAAAAAGAGAAAAACTAGAAGATTACAAGCAAGAACTAGAACACGAATTACAGGCAGTTAAGGAAAAATTAGAAGAACTAGAATAAAAACTTTTCATATCTTTATTTTTTCTTCCAATTGGGTTTGAACCTATCAGCAGTAAAAAGAGTTAAATCTCTGAAGGTGTTATAGTACATTGTTCTATAGATCGGGTGTATTAGATGACATGTGAGCTTTGCGGCAAAGATGTGAGTCATACCTTCACCGTTGAAGTGGAAGGCTCTGAGATGGAAGTGTGTGAAAGTTGTAAGGGATATGGAAAAGAAGTGATCTCATCTGAAAAAAGCGATCAGACAACTAAGGAAGTTCTCCAACGAATTAAAGATAAAAAAAGATCAGCGAGTTCTTCAGGAGGATATGAAGAACAAATAGAAGAGCTAGCTTTGAACTATCCTGAAAGGATCAGAGAAGCGAGATTAGAAAACGACTTCACTCAAGAAGATCTAGCAAAACAAATAAACGAAAAAAAGTCGGTTATCGCTAAACTAGAGCGAGAAGATATGAGGCCAAGTGAAAGTCTTAGAGAAAAATTAGAAAACGTTTTGAACATAAAACTGACTGAAAAGATAGAGAGCAGTACTACTACCCAAACAAAGAAAACTGATGAAGGTCTCACTATAGGAGATCTAATAAAAGACGAAACCTAAAAATATTAACAAGTGACTTCGCCTGAAAAGAAGGTGGGATAACTTCAATCTAGTTTTTCTGCAACCTCTTTTATTTTATCTATATTGATCTCATAATAGATATCTTTATTCTTGGTCACAAAATCTCGATGTTCCAAACTCTCTAGATTGTTTTCAGCCACGTTTTTATCCATATTTAAACAGTCTGCTATATCAAAGACGGACATCTCTTGAGTTTCAAATAAAAGTTCCAAAATCTTTTTCAACAATATAGGAAGCTCTACCCATGCAAAAACTTTATCGAACATCAAATAATCCACTGGATCTCTATCTACCTTCTTTATACGCGTTACGTCTCCAAGGGGATGTGGTTTTAATTTATCATTGATAGGATCTATTAGAAGATTGTATCTTTCCTTTTTCGTATAAAGGCAAAACCTCATAACAAAAGGAATCACTCCATCTCTCACATCTTTCCAAAGATCACTCAGCTTTGTAAGATGGGGATCATACTGTCGAGGCATCTCTTCTGCGTAATGGTATTCTGATTTTTTGTTTATAGAAATAGGAACAAAAAAATCCGACATGAAACCTCTTATCATGACCTTTTCTAAATTCGATCGCTTGGCTTGAGCCCATTTGTCCAAAGATGAAGGGTCATAATCAAAAGTTTCACAAACGCCCTTTCCACTCATCTCTTTTAATTCCTTTGTTGGTTTAGAGAAGTGCCAATCACCCTCAAGATTAGGCTCTAAAAATTTAATTTTTAATTTATCCAATTCCTCTATTTCATAAAAAGCATCTATCAAACTATCAAATTTTTTACCATTGATAAAATACTCCAAATTAGACAGATACTCAACTTCAGCATTTTTCCATTTATAAAGTCTGTTTTTTAGATTCTTTAACGCATAATTATCGACTTCTCTTTCTGGAGAAAGTTGTAGGATTTTTTTTATTTTCTCTAGTTTATGATCCATTTTTAATGCCCCTAGTGTATTATATCTAAAAAAACCTTTTGCAACATGAAATCATATATACAAGAAGTAATTGGATTACCTGCATGTGTAAAAAATTGTTGTTAGGCGTGGGGAACGACATCAGAGGAGATGATGCAGTAGGCGAGATAGTTGCTAGAGAATTAGGAAGTGAGGAGTGGGAAACTATCGATTGTGGTTCAGTCCCTGAAAATCATATAACTCTGATACAAGAAAATCAATATGATACCGTTGTTATCGTAGATGCTGCAAAGATGAGGTTAGAGCCTGGTGAAATAAGAATGGTTCCTAGAGAATACCTAGGTGTCTTCACCATGAGTACTCATGCTATGCCCTTATCTACAGTTATGGATTTTTTAGAAAAAAAGGTAGATGAAGTTTTTCTGATAGGAGTCCAACCTAAAGACATGAGTCTCAAAGAAGGCATGACTGAAGAAGTCGAAAAGGCCAAAGACAGATTGCTTGATCTATTGATGTCAGATGAATGGAGGGAACTACCAGAGTTAGAGAGTGGCTGAGAAAATAAGAGTTTCTGAAACATCGGTTCAAAAAGGCCAAAAAGTATAAAGTAGAAAGAAAAAGATGTCACTATTTATTTCTTAATTACTTCATCAATAACATAGTCTATCAAATATCTAGAAACCAAAATATCCGGATTATTTACGCAAAATGCACCTTTTCCCAAATACTCTCGTGTTTTTTCTAATGAGTATGTTTTTGGGACAACTAAACAATCCATGTCTATATCTAATAATTTTTGTGATAGGAGGTCTTTGTCGATTGTTGATATCACTATCTTAGCACTTTCAACTGAAGCTTTTTTCATTGTATAGTCATGTATCGCGTCACCAAGTACAAAATTTTCACACTCTTTTCTTAACTCGTCAACCTTGACAGGATCATTATCGATAACTAGGCAATCAATATCTTTAGACTTGCAATGATTCAAAATCATTTTTCCTTGCCTCCCATACCCAATAATGATAATGTGATTATCCATATCGGGTTGAACTATACTTTTATTATCGGTCCATTTAGCGGGGTATTTATGCAGAAACTCCTTGAATAGTTTATTGAATATCTGTTCTTCTCTTCTTATCGTAAGCGAAGATAATATCATAGTAGATACTGCTACCAGTATTATTGCATCAAAAAGTTCAGAAGTGATAATACCAATTAAGAATGCCTCTATGGTAATAAAAAGAGTGAACTCGCTCATTTGATTCAAACGAAAGCCTGTCAATGCGGATGTCCTGATATCAAATCCTTCCCAAGATAAAACCAAAATAGTAAGTAAGGGTTTTATAAATGCTACTAGAAATATTAGTACTAATGTTATGACTAAAGTATGATATCCCGGCATGGTCAGAAGACCCCCTAACATCGCAAAAAATATAGCCGAGAAGAAATACTTTATAGATTCTATACCATTTAATAATTCTGAGTTTTTATCTGCATCAATCTTTATAGCTAATCCTGCTGCAAACGCTCCAACTATTATAGATATACCAAAGTATTCACTGATAGTTAGGAATATGATAAGGAGAGAAATACTACCCATTAGGGATAATTCTTCTGAATCCCCGGATAGGCGTGTTATATATTCGAAGCCATATTTGTAAATCAAAACGCCTGTAAATAATAGAATAATTCCAACTAGGAGGTTTCTTCCGATCAATAATGATGATAAATCACCGATGAATACCGCGCTAAGTACTAATATAATAAATACTGCTAAAATATCATCTGTGAATTGAATGGTTTCTAATAATTGATCTCTTACTACCCTTGTTCTACCTTCACGACCTTCTAATTTAAATCCGACAATGGTAGAACTGAGTATAACGGCAGTTGTAAAAATAATTGAATTTACTAGATCAAAACCCATAAGAAAAGCTATCAATGCGCTCAAAGATCCAATCACCAATATCTGAAAACTTACCGCATATTCACTTTCCCACAATACAGCTTTGATTTCTTTAAAATTTACCGAAACTCCGAAGGCAAACACTAAAAAAACCATACCCCAACGGGCTAATTCAAAAATACTTTCCTCTTGAATGAAGAATCCCGAAAGGATACCAGCTAATATGTAGACGGGGATAGAAGGAATTGAGAATCGATTAGCTACCAGAAGAAAACCACCTATTATGATGAAAACTATAGCTAGGTCTAAAACAGGTTCAGCTAATTCAACTGCCATCTCCCGTTTCACCTCCCATATCTCCAGTCATTTCGTCAATTTTATTTTCTGATTTCACCATTTTCATTAAATAAGTTTCAATTTGTTTGAACAGTTGTAGTGCTGATGTTTCGTGGATAAGCAAAACATGGTCCGCACCCATCTCATATAATCTATCAGAATCCTCCTCCCATTCACATTCTATGACTACTGTTGTATTTGATCCTACATCATCTAATAAAATCGAATTCGAATCTAGATCAGAAATAGAACTAAAAACAAAACTTGCTTCTTTAAGGTTTAAAGCTCTCCTTACTTCCCCGTAACTTATATCACCATAAATATAGTTGAACTCTCTACTCTTCAATTCGTCGATCTTTTCAGCATTACTAGCTACGATGATAACATCGTCAAAATGTTTTTCTAGTACCGGAACCAATTTTTCAGCTAAAAAATCATATCCGATAACAACTGCATGATCACTGCACTCTTTTAGATCAACATCTTTTCTTTCAGTATTCAGCCAATCAAAAAAGTGTTTGGTATGATGGTAGATTTTAGTATTGTTAGCTATGACGTAAGTAGAAGCACTCATTGTCATAAGAGCCATAAGACTCAGGTAACCTAGTACTTCTATCTCGACAAAACCCTGAGCTACTGCTAGCCCTCCTACAACTAAGGAAAACTCGCTCACTTGCACCATATTTATACTACCTATAAAAGAGGTTTTAACGGAGAAGTCTTCCCTGTATATCAAATAAAACATGATTAAGAAATTACCAAAAACTAGTATTATCGAAGCTATTACAGCTTCTCTCCAATAATAAAAAAGCTCGTCAGCTACTAGTCGTAATCCTATGCTAGAAAAGAAAACAAGTATGAAAAAATCAGTCAAAGGTTTAATGCGGTCTTCGAGTTCTCTGCTATATGGTAATTGCGCGAGACCAAGCCCTGCTAGAAATGCTCCAACTTCAATGGATAATCCAAGGCGTTCAGAAGCATATATGAATATGAAGGCCCAGGCCATCGTAAATATGAAAAAAACTTCTTTGTTATCTGCAATCTTTTTAAATAAGCCAGGCAGAAGATATTTAGATAGAGCTATCGTGATAATACTAATTGCACCGACCAAAAGAAGTATTTTAGCTATTGTTATGGCAATTTCCAGGGGTTCTGCCACGGAGCCTATACCTAAAAGAGCTAAAGCGAGCACCAAATAAATATCTTGAGCTATAAGGACTCCCACATTTATCCTTCCAGGTAGTGTACGAATCTCTCCTTTATCTGTAAGTACTTTTACTATCACTGGTGTAGCGCCAAATATTGTACACAAACCAATTATGAAAGCTTGCCATAAGGGGAATCCAAGAAGGTAAGCAACCAAAAAGGCTAAAGATTGCTGCAGAAAAATTTGACTTGCGGCTATGTTTACGATCGATCTAAATATATCTTTGATCTCATCAAGATGCATTTTTACTCCTAAAAGAAAAAGAAGAAATCCTAAACCGAGACTAGACATTATCTCTACTAAACCTTCTTCAACAACTATATCAAAACCAACAGGTCCTAGTATGACGCCAGTTAATAAGTAAGCTACAATCGTAGGCTGCCCTAATTTGTGTGCTATATATGCAATCAATGTGGCTGCAACGAAGATGATAGCAAAGTTGGTCGGATAGGCTATAGCACTAGACATCATTTTCCTCTTTAGTTTTTCAATTTCTTTTTTAAGTATTTATCATTTATTAAAGTAAAGGATGTAAACTTGAGATTTGAAAGAGAGCATCCCTTTCCATTTTATGGGAACGATAAAAATGGGTGGGATGCTCTCTAAACTAGTTATGGTATTAGAGTACAAAAACATTTTTGAAACGAATCGGAATTGTACTATTCCCCTTCTACCAAAAATGTTATAAATGAGATAAAACTTTCAAATCACCGATACTGAACAAAAGAGTAGAGAATAAGCAAGGGTCTGTAGAGAAATAAAATAAATCATAATATGTTTTAAATCGAAAAGAGGATGAGTATCGTGAATAAAAAAGATATATGCCCGAAATATCTCTATGACGATGGAAGGTGGAAAAAACCGTGATAAACTACTCTTATCACTCTCCCTTACTCATCATATTAATACCACTCATATCGTCTCTAATCGTCCCTATTCTAGGATTTATTTCTAAAAAATTGCAACACATGTTATTCTTCATCATTTTACTCACTACAACCTTTTTCGGAATGTTGATGTCATATGAAATTTACACCATAGGTGAGTGGAGCCTTGCTATAGAACTCGGCACTCTAGAACTTACCACTGGAGAACATTTGTTTGTCACCCATCTGTCAGCTGATGGAATATCTGCTATCTCTGCTATCATCCTTTCTATAACATCTGTAGCGGCTGGATTATATTCCTATGCAAATTTGAAAGATGAAGAGGGTAGTGTTAAAAGGTATTATCTCCTATTTTTGATCACAGTTGCAGGGACCCATGGTATGATCTTTTCAGCAGATTTTTTTAGTAGGTTCATATGGTTCCAAGTGGTCACAGCTTCGACCGCAGCACTTGTAGCATTTAGAAAAGATGATCGAGCTTTTGAAGCTGCGCTTAAGTATCTAACTTTGAGCTTTATAGCTTGGTTCTTCTTTTTGTTATCCATTATTATAGCATATCACATTCATGGAGAAATGCAATTTTATGAACTAGCCGGAAGTATCACAGGAGTTTTTGCTGATAGAATAGTAATGGCCATACTCATAGTTGTGATGGCCTTTAAATCCGGGGCAGTACCTCTACATTTTATCAAACCTGACGCTTATTCAAGAGCACCTTCTTCAGTTACCGCTGTCATGGTCGTGGTCAGCCAAGCAGGGTTATGGACTTTATTCAGGATCATTTTTAACCTTTTCGGAACAGATGTTAACACCTACGTCGTGGGATGGATAGTTATTATGTTTGGGGTCCTATCAGCCTTCATCGGTGTTTCGATGGCTTTGGTACAGAGATCTATAAAAAGGTTGATGGCCTACCATGCTATATCCCAGACTGGATATATGTTATTTGGAGTCGGGGTAGGGATAGCTGTTATGGGAACAACTGATATGGGATCATTCGGTAGAGATGCTATGGTGGGAGGAATATTTCATATAATGAATCATGCCATATATAAAGGGCTTCTATTTTTAACAGCTGGAGCCATAATATTCAGAACCGGTGAAAGAGACTTGAATAAGATGGGAGGTCTTGGACGGCATATGAAATGGACAATGTTATTTTTCATAATCGGGGCCTTAGCTATCTCCGGTGTCCCTCCTTTAAATGGGTTCACTTCGAAGCTTATCATATATAGATCTGTATATATGTTCAACCCAGTACTGACTGTCGTGGCCATGATAGTGAGTATATTGACCTTGGCCTCATTTTATAAAGTGTTTCACTCAGTATTTATGGGTCCAAAAAGAGAAAAACATAACAATGTTAAGGAAGCGCCTTTAACCATGTTGATAGGTATGGCTTTACTAGCAGTAGCTGTTATATTGCTGAGTCTTTTCCCAGGAACAGCTATAAACATATTTGTCGAACCAGCGATTGAGGCATTAGGGGTGATAGCATGAATTTGTTCCACTCAGTAACATATTGGAGCCCATTATTGATGATACTCATGGCCTGTTTTGTAGGAGTGGTTATCTACATATTTTATAGAATGGGTAATTCATCATATAAAGAAACAAGATACAGAGGCGAACCCTTTTTGTCAGGTAATCCTCCCGTCGAGGAAGGTAAAGAAAATAAAGACCCTATAAATATCCGCGGTGATAATTTCTATTGGGGTTTCATAACAGCATTGAAGTTTTATTTTAAACCCTTAATAGGAAGACATACTGGCCGACTAAATGATTACATATTCTGGTTCATGTTAACTATGTTGGTTGTTGTGGTGGTGTTGGCTCTAATATGAAAGAAATAAAATATATAAAGGTTAAGATATCTTTACTATTCAGGAGTTGTGGAGGTGGAGGCATATATGAATGTTGAAGCATTGATAAGCGAAATAGGATTAAAAATAATATCCGCCCTCTTGATAATCATATCTGGTATAGTATTAGGTTTACTTTATAAAGGATTCGATAGAAAGATAAGTGCCATGATGCAGTCTCGGATCGGTCCACCAATAATTCAACCGTTCAGAGATGTTAGAAAGTTACTCAGCAAAGAAACCATCATTCCTGATGGTTCTATCGAGCTTCTTTTCAATCTAGCCCCTATAATAGCTCTTTTAGCCCCTCTTCTCGCCCTTCTATATATCCCGCTCGGACCTTTTGATCCTTTATTAGAGGGGTACGGCGATATAATTTTAGTTCTATATCTGATGGCTTTGCCTCCACTAGCACTTGCAGTCGGAGGATCATCGAGTGGATCACCATACTCAACATTAGGGGCACAAAGAAAAGTGGTCTTAATGATGAGTTATGAATTACCTCTAGCGATTTCTGTTATCGCAGTTGTTTGGAGAATCAGTACAACTATTGGTAATAATTTAAATCCATTTTCTATGCGAGTGATAAGCTCATATCCTGTATGGGAACAGGTTGGATTATTGGGATCATTTGGAATAGCTTTAGTAACTATCTCAATTATAGCCGTCATCCCAGGGGAACTTTCAAAAGAACCATTCGGGCAAGCCGAGGCTAAGACTGAGATCGCGGGTGGTGCTTTATCAGAGTACAGCGGGAGAAATCTAGCATTTTACTACATCGCAAGTTCAGTTCATATGGTCGTTTTAGGGAGTCTAATCATCTCACTATTTTTCCCATATCAACTCACGGAGATTTTGTATCCTTTAGTGGAAATTAACGGACTAGAATTACCCTATCTAGAGATGAGTTTATGGGCAATACTGGTAGATACTGCCTTTTTCCTTTTCAAATTACTGATTATCATATACGTCGGGGTATCTATACTAGGTGTCTCTTTTGCAAGACTTCAGATAGACAAAGCCAGTTACTTATATTGGATACCTGTCTCTATCATGGCTTTTGTCGGCCTAATATTGGTCTTTGTGGAATATAGTTTATTTTAGAAAAGTAAAAAGGCAATCAACATTTTTCCTGTATTTACCCTAACACAAGAGATGATTTTTTATCTACGAAGTGTTCTTCAATCTTCTATGAAAAGTATTGGATCTTTAGTCTCTACTATTATCTCTCTCTCCAATTTACCAACAGCAAAAGGAGGATAAATCTTCCTCAATTTGTATTTTAAACCTGGTCTACCTAGACTTCCAACGATAAGATCATACTTTTTAGATTCCTTAACTATGTCTTCCTCAGGTTTTACAGCACAGGACTTCAATTTATAATGAATGTCATTGTTTTTAGCGAATTCATATAATTTCTTGAAAGCGTGTTCTGTTTCTAATCTAAGATCGTCGAGATAGTTAAGATTTTCTAAACCCTTCTCTTTAAATGTACGTTCTGTCTCCCCACCACCTTGTGTAAGTAATACTTCAACTTCTCCATCAAAATATTTAGTCAATTTGATAGCAAGATAACCTGCCCTCATAGAATATTTGCTCCCACTAGAGGGATGTAGGATTTTTTTTGGTTTCTTGATCTCAACAATATTATCAAAAAGGAGAACTGGTGCATGGCTATGCTCTAACACATGCAAACATGTTCGACCTATCTCATGTGTTTGGGTGCCTGTTTTAGACTGAGTACCCATCACAATAAGGTCTATATCATGTTTTTGAGAGTAATCTACAATTTCCTCACTAGGAACACCTTTTTTAACACTTTTTTTGATGTTATTTATATCCATTTCATGCAATATCTCATCTGCATCTTTGATAGCCATCTTAGCAGATTTCCTTAAATCCTCCATAAGGAGATCTGTTTTTGGGACGCTTCTATCACTAGTATTTATTACATTTAATACATGATATTTGGCATCAGGGAAAGCATTCGCTGTATATTTTATAGCATTTTTAATAAGTTGAGAATCATCTGTAGCAATCAGTATATTTTCAAACATGTTAGATTATCCTAATAGAATTTTCATATATACTATTTTTCCTTTTAGCGAATGGATGTAGTATCCCGAAATCATTTATTAAAGATAAAACATCATCTATAATGAAGAAACTTGAAGATCGGGAGATCAAGTGGATCATCAAAATACTTGAGGAAGGAGACAGGACACAGAAAGAGATAGCGGATCTAAAGAATGTATCCCAGGGTAGGATTAGCCAGTTATGGAACGAATACAAAGAAACAGGGGATATACCAGAACTGAAGAAATCTGGTAGACCAAAAGAACCACTATCCAAAGAAGAGAAAAAGGTGATCGAAGAAAGCTATGAAAAATACAGAGCTTGTGCAGAATACCTTGAGGATATCATTCAGAAAGAAAATGGAATGAAAATAAGCCACAACAAGATCCACAACCATCTTAGGAGATTAGATATGGCTTCTGAAAACAAGAAAAAACAGGAAAAACGCAAATGGGTTCGTTGGGAAAGAGATCATTCTATGAGCCTTTGGCATACCGATTACAAATGGTTTGCTGATCTAGAAAAGTGGATGATAGCTTACGAAGATGATGCTTCAAGGATGTTAATGGGTTATAAGCTAGTGGATAAAGAAACTACAGAAAATGCTATCAAAACACTAGATGAAGCGATCGAGCAGTGGGGTAAGCCTAGAGAGATCTTAACTGATCAAGGAACTCAATTTTATGCCAGCGGTGGGGACAAAAAAGAGAAAGGATCATCTGAGTTTGAAGAATATCTTGCTAGTCAAGATATTCATCAGATCGTTGGAAGA
>CAZRSB010000028.1:0-25011 GCA_964602715.1 uncultured Thermoplasmata archaeon
ATGGACTTGAAACTACAGTTGTTAAGAAATCCCGAAGAAATTAACAAGTCTCAAATAACTAAGCAAAACCTTTTAATTCTACTTATTTTATAATAGTTTTTTCCCGATTTTTTTAGACCATATGATATACATTATGTTATCCAACTTTTTTGATTCACGTAAAATACCCTGATCTGGTAAAGATCAAAAAAACATTTGAGCTCCATTTTTGAAAATGAATAGAAACTTTTTTAACCATAATCTAACGATACACGATAAAGATGACATACGGAATAGGCGAAACCTCCCTGATCGAGGCAAAAAACCTAGCTGAGTATTTAGGAATAGATGAACTTTATCTAAAACTTGAGGGAGAAAATCCAACTGGAACCCATAAAGATAGGTTGGCGATCCAACATGTAGATGATGCGATTATTAGAGGGTATGATACCATCACTGTAGGATCCTGTGGTAATTATGGAGTTGCCATGAGTTTTGTAGCTTATAAATCCGACCTAGATTGTAAAGTATTTGTTCCAAAAAAATACTCTGGTGAAGAAATAGAGAATATAAAATCATATTGTAGTGAAGTCTATAGAGTCGAAGGCGGATATGAGGAGGCTGTTGAAGCTAGTAGACAAAAAGCTAAAGAAAACGATTGGTATGACGCAAATCCTGGAGAAAAAAACACTCCAATATCTCTTGTAGCATACGTAGATGTGGCTGACGAGATACAGAGTAAACTGGAAAAACCTCCTGAAACTGTCAGTGCTCCTTTAGGAAACGGAACGACTTTAGCAGGTCTACATTTAGGATTTAGGCTTTTATGGAGAAAAAAGAGAGCGGAGCACATCCCTCACATGCTGGGGTCTTCTAGTAAAGGTAACAACTCCATAGTTGAAACAATAGATAGAGGTAAAAAGAAAATGATAGAACTCGATCCATATACGATAGATGAAACGGAAGTAAATGAACCCCTATTAAACTGGAGAGCTTTAGATGGACAGGAAGCCATCAACGCCATATATGACACCGAAGGGATAGCTGTTGGATTAACCGATGAAAAATTAGTCAAATACAAAAAACTTATCTTAGAAAAAGAATATATAGATTGTTATCCTGCCTCGGCTTCAGCTCTAGGAGCTTTAAAATCCTTTTTAAAGAATAAGAAAGATAAAACCGGTTCTCATGTAATTGTTTTAACTTCAGGTGAGAAAGATGTTCGGAATTGAAGAAAAAATACCTGCCTTAATTTTAGCGGAAGGTGAGTTTGGAGATATAGATGGAAAAACCGCCCATGGCTTAGTCAGATTTTCAGAAAAATACGATATAATCGGTATAATAGATAGCACGAAAGATGAAAACGAAGTAAGTGAAATTCTAGATGATGTAGAGTTCTACATACCTATTTTCGATGGGTTAGATGATGCTATGGAATCTTTAGATACAGAACCTAAAGCTTTCATCAACGGAATCGCAAGAGATGGCGGCGGATTTCCATATGATCATCAAGAAATATTTCTGAAGGCCATCAAAAATGGAATGGACATAATTCATGGATGCCACGATCATATCTCAAGAGAAGAGCCTTTCAAAAGCAAAGCTCAAGAGCACAGCGTCGATATATGGGATGTAAGGAAGGAACCTGATAATCCACATTTCTTCTCGGGAAAACTACGAAAGATAGATTTTCCACCTAGAATCCTGGTCTCGGGAACAGATTGTGCCATAGGAAAAAGAACTTTCTGTATAGAACTCTATAAAGAGCTGGAGGACAGAGGTTATGATCCCGCTTTCGTGGCTACAGGGCAAACCGGGATGATGCAGGGAGCGAGATATGGTTTTCCATTGGACGGTATCAGAGGAGATTTTCTCAGTGGAGAAGCTGAACACGTAACATGGAAAGCTTCCACTGAAAATGATCACGATGTAGTAATCATAGAAGGACAAGCTAATATCGCCCATCCCCAGGGAGGTAATCCTTTGGCTTTGATGAAAGGTGTCCATCCTCACGGAATCATATTGATTGACGCCCCTGGAAGAGAGAAGATGGACGGTTTACCTGCTGAGTTTGGAGCCCCTGATATAGACGAAGAAAAAGAAACTATTGAATTCTTTTATCCTGATTCAATATTTGCTATCGGACTAAATCACGAAGGAAACATAGACGTGGATGAATGGATAAAAAAATATGAAGAGAAATATGGTGTTCCCGTAGAGGACGTACTGATAGAACGACCAAAAAAGACCGCTGATGAAATTGAAGAGAAATTCTTAAAAACTGATGCGTGAGGAATATAAATTATGGAGCCTGAAATAAATTATAAAAGAATAGATGGTGAAAAAGAAAAAATAGAAGAGGCTCTTGAGCTTCTACATACTTATCTAAATGAGTTCATCTCCAGAGGGTCTCTAAAAAAAGATATAGAATACTGTTTCAAAAATGGCAGAGTCTTTGCTGCCTTCCATGAAAACAAGATTATAGGAGTCGTTGTGGGTGTTTCTACACCCTTTTTTGATAAATTCCATATAGGCCACATCGCTGTTGAAAAAGAATATCAGGGTAAGGATATAGGGACTACACTAACCGAAAAAGTGATCCCTAAAGATTCAGGAGCTAGTGTTCATCTTAATATAGATAATCCTGACATAGAAAAATTTTACAAGAAGATGGGATTCATGGAAACGCATAAACGCTTCAAAAGGCCCAGTAAAAATAAGGAAGACTTCAAGCCGAGTGATTAAACTTTATTGATTTAATGGAATCTTTGCAATTCCTCAAAATATCAAAAAGTCAGCCGATCTGCTAAAAAAAAGAAAGTGTTAGGGAATGGATTTTTAATAACCATCTACCCCTTCATCGACTTCTTTTTCGTCTTCAATGACCACTTGAGCCGCTGCTATCCTAGCTACCGGCACACGATAGGGGGAACAGCTAACGTAATCTAAATCCGCCCGGTAACAGAATTTAACAGAAGTAGGATCTCCACCATGTTCTCCGCAGATACCTACAGAAAGATCTTCTCTTGTTTGCCTTCCTCTCTTAGTGCCAATCTCAACAAGTTCGCCGATACCCTCTTTATCTAACACCTGGAATGGATCTTCATCGATTATACCTTCCTCTAAATATTTAGGTACAAACGTTCCTACATCATCCCTGCTAAATCCTAATCCCATCTGAGTTAGATCATTCGTACCAAAGGAGAAAAATTCTGCTTCTCTGGCTATTTCACCTGCTGTCAAAGCAGCCCTGGGAATCTCTATCATCGTCCCAACCTTATAATCCACTTCCTTCAGATCATCGTCCTCAAACACTTTTTTGTGAACCGGATTCACGACCTTTTCTTGAACATTTTCAACTTCTTTAACATTACCTGCTAAGGGTATCATTATGTTTGGTTCTACTTCTATACCCTCTTCTCTGATCTCTGAGGCTGCTTCTAAAATCGCTTGAACCTGCATTCGATAGACTTCAGGATAAGTGATGCCCAACCTGCATCCTCTATGACCCAACATAGGGTTCGCTTCCTGCAATCTTTTAACCCTTTTCTCTATTGTTTGCTTGTCGATATCTAATCTTTCAGCGAGTTCTTTTTGGGATTCTCCATCGGTTGGAGCGAATTCATGTAAAGGTGGATCCAGCAATCTTATAGTAAGGGGAAGACCATCCATGACTTCAAATAGTTCTTTGAAATCCTTTTTTTGCATCGGCAGTAATTCATCTAGTGCTTGCATCCTTTGCTCTTCATCTTCTGCTATTATCATCTCATGGACTTTTCCTAACCTATTTGGTTCAAAAAACATGTGCTCTGTTCTACAGAGTCCTATACCTTCAGCTCCAAATTCAACTGCTTTTTCTGCATCTTCTGGTGTGTCTGCATTTGTCCATACCCCCATCTTTCTTATCTCATCTGCCCATGTGAGCAAATTCTCGAATTCCTCAGTAAATTCAGGTTCTATTAGAGGGGCTTCTCCTAAAATAACATCCCCGGTAGTCCCATCAATAGTGATAATATCGTCTTTTTCTACTCTTTTTCCGTCTACCTCAAAGTAGCCATTCTCCATATCGATGTTGATTTTTTCGGCTCCCGCGACACACGGTTTACCCATTCCTCTAGCAACGACGGCAGCATGTGAAGTCATCCCTCCTCTGCTTGTTAAAACGCCCTCCGCCGCGGCTAATCCATGAATATCGTCAGGTGTTGTTTCCGATCTAACGAGTATTACTGATTCTCCATCATCTCCTCTTTTTTCAGCTTCATCAGTATCGAATATGACTTTTCCAAAAGCTGCACCAGGTGAAGCATTTAAGCCCTGAGTTAATTTGTTCAATTCTGCTTCTGGGTCTATCCTTTTATGTAATTTCTTCTCTACCTGATCACCTTCGATTCTTAAAAGGGCAACTTCTTTGCTGATTATGCCTTCTTCATGCATATCATGAGCAATCTTTACTGCCGCATTCGGGGTTCTTTTACCTGTCCTTGTTTGTAATATATAGAGTTCTTTATCTTCAACAGTAAATTCTAGGTCCTGCATATCTTTATATTCCTCTTCCAATATCTCGCAAACTTCTCTTAGTTCCTCATAGATATCAGGCCACATCTCTTTTAAATCTGAGATGTCCAGTGGTGTCCGTATTCCAGCTACAACATCTTCTCCCTGTGCATTCCGTAAAAATTCTCCATATATATCCCTTTCACCAGTAGAAGGATCTCGAGTGAAAGCAACACCACTTCCAGAATTCTTTCCCGTGTTCCCATAAACCATAGTTTGAATGTTAACTGCAGTACCCATATCATGTGGTAGATCATTCAATTCTCTATAGCGTACAGCTCTATCGTTGTCCCATGATCCAAATACAGCCTTAGTAGCCTCATATAATTGTTCCCAAGGATCAGAAGGTATGTCACCGACTAAATCCTTGTATCTCTTCGTGACCTCTTTCATACCTTCGGCATCTAAATCTACATCTCTATCTGCATCTCTTTCAGCTTTAACTTCGTCCATAACTTTCTCAAATTCTTTATGGGGTATACCTCTAACTACCTCTCCAAACATGTTTATAAATCGCCTATAACTATCATAAGCAAATCTCTCATCTGTCTTCTTTATCAAGCCTTTTAAGGTCTCCTCGTTCAAACCTAGATTTAATACCGTGTCCATCATACCGGGCATAGAGACTGCAGCTCCAGACCTTACAGAAACCAGCAACGGATTTTCTGCAGATCCAAATTTCTGATCCATCTCTTCTTCAAGTTCCATCATCGCTTTTTTCATCTGTTCCTTCATCTCATCAGTCAGTTTTCCCTCATCTAAGAACTCTAAGCAAGCTTCTGTGGTCACTGTATATCCTGGAGGAACATTCAATCCTATCTTTGTCATCTCCGCAAGATTCGATCCTTTACCTCCTAACAAGTCTTTCAATTTCGCACTACCTTCCTCAAAGGAATAAACGTATTTTTTCATGATTACCAGCCTTATGACTAATGATATATTATAAAAAAATTCTCCCGTTTAGAGCAAGAAAATTAAAAATAAAAGGTTTTTGAAAAAGCTGAGTTTTAATTATTTTTT
Source organism: uncultured Thermoplasmata archaeon (assembly GCA_964602715.1). GTDB lineage: Archaea > Thermoplasmatota > Thermoplasmata > Halarchaeoplasmatales > Halarchaeoplasmataceae > Natronoplasma. Next base: position 5,554 of record CAZRSB010000028.1, read on the forward strand.
AGTTCATCCCATGAAATTACTTCTAATGAGGTAGGTAACTTCGGTATATTACCCACTTTTCTGCCAATAAGTTTTTCAATCTCTTTGTCGAGGGCGATATCTACTAATCTTTGAGTCACTATCCCGTTAAAAATCACTTTTTTCACAGGCATATCCTTTTCCTCTAAAGTGTCTGTAAGTTTACCGGTTGGAACTTCTTTAAGGACTTCATTGCCACCGTTCAATAATTTAGCTACTTTTTCTTTTTTTATAGATTCGATGATATCTCTGTAATTGTCATATTCTGGTTTTTTACTGAAATCAGGTGAATCACTGCTCGAGGATTTTGATTTGCTAGAAGTTCCGCCACTTGCTTGTTTTCCCCTCACTGACCGTTTTGTCCTATCATAGCTAGTTGTGTCCTTTACTTCACCTTCATCCACATCTATATCATACATCTCTATGTATTGATCCACCGGTATCTTGCTCCTGAGTGCTTTCATTATCTGTTTTTGTGTTAGCTCTTCAACTTCAGTATTATCTGGAGCTTGTGCTACGTAATCTATTTCCGCAGTCTCAAGTAATTCTTGTAAGATTAGTGTGCCTCCTCTGTCACCATCCACAAAAGCAGTAGTTACTCGTTTTGAAGATAAGTCCATGATCTCATCTGGAACATCAGTTCCTTCTACCGCTATCGCATTTTTTATTCCATACCGTAAAAGATTCAAAACATCTGATCTCCCCTCAACTACGATTATCGCATCAGAATCTTGAACATTGGGCCCTGCTGGGGAATGGGAATCACCGTATTCACTTATCTCCTCCATCTGAACTTCTTGTCTCACCGACTCTGTTAAGTTACCTGTGGGTACTTTGCTTTCCTCAACAGTAGAGGAAAGGAGTTCCTTAGCTCTTTCAACGATCTTATTTCTCTTGGACTCTCTTACATCTTTTATTTCGTCTATCTCAATTTTAGCTTTACAGGGTCCAACTCTATCTATAGTCTCTAATGCAGCAGCTAAGATCGAGGTTTCTACTAAGTCCAAACTTGAAGGTATGGTGATTTTACCTGCAGATTTACCTTTAGAAGAACTTACTTCAACTTCGATACGACCCATCCTTCCACTCTTTTGTAGATCCCTGAGGTCAAGTTCATCTCCTAGTAATCCTTCAGTTTGACCAAAAATAGCTCCAACTACATCCGGTTTTTCAACGACACCACTTGCTTTTAAATCAGCTTTTATGACGTATTTAGTCGTACTTGGATCAATATCCATAATTTACCACCTATTTTGTATTAAGTGCCGAAAACAGTATCAGAACAATTCATCCCTACCCATTATAAACATATGGAGGCATATATTATCAGCCTAAACTTATCCCATGTTTAGGGAATCCAAACTTTTTTAAGATGCTTATCATGTGAATAACCCATCTAAGGGATGATTTATGAGAGTGATATAGTTATTTAATGCTGATTATTATCCTTATATTGTTTTCGGCATCCCTTCATCATTGCCGAGGTTATATAAATCTTACTCATGATAGGTTCACTAAACGTCGATTGGTTCCTCACACTCAGGGCACTTATTTTCATCGATACAAATATCATTCCCACAGTTGAAACATTCTACCATCAACAAGATATCTTCTTCCGTGTCCTCACCAAATGGTTCCCTACATCCCGGACACTCTTCTGCCTCAATATCTACCTCAACTCCACAGACAGGACATTCTCCTATCACAGAGATAGAACTCTCATTCGATGAATCTTTATCAGTTATATATGTCGTCTCAGAAGCCTCATCAACCTCTAAAACCTCATCCTCAAATTGTTGTTCACAGTGTGGACATTCCTGTGCATCCAATGAAACTTGGGTTCCACAGGAAGAGCACTCCGCTCTAACGACATAGTCTTCTAGTGCAGATCCTACGGCCCCTTCGATTTTGTGGTTTTCTACTAGTTCCCCTGTAGGATGAACTTCTTTCTTCACTAGGATCCCTTTTTTAATAGCCATCAGCGCTAAAATTACTCCAAACAATAATACTAAAAGGAAAAAAACATATGTTTCTGTCAACTCCATCATTGGAGAAGAAGATGCTTCTTCTACTTCAAGTGTGTGTCTTTCTTCTCCAATCTGGATCTCATACTCGCCCGGTTCCTCAATTCTATGACTAAAAGAGAAAGTTTCTTCACCCTTTGAGGCTACTGTGATCTCCTCTTGAGTACCAAATTCATCTTCCCCGATCTTTATCTGTGGTTGGTGTTCTCCAACCATATCAGCAGTGTTTTTTATATTGGCTTGAATTGTTATCTTGTCACCTTCTTCTGGCTCTTCGGGTTCTATGATAATATCTGAAATAACAAAAGTAGATTCTGATGGCTCTATGATCTCTTCCCAGCTAAAATAAGGATAGCCATTTCTAATCAATCCCTCTTCATCGATCATCCAGATATTTTCATATTCTCCACCCATTTTTTCAACAAAATTCCATCCATTTTCTAATCCTTCAGTGGATTCATTCACATAGGTAGAGATATCTGTTAGTTCACCAGTAGTTTTCCCAAATCCTCCATCACTCTTATTTCTTCTAGATGCGTCTATATCCCAAAAAGAATTTGATATTTGTTCTGATGCCTGGGTATTTTTCCCAACTAAACCTCCAATGTTCTCTTCACCCTCAACTTCAGCAGCAGAAAATGATCTATCAATCATCCCTTGAAAATTATGTCCAACTAAACCCCCAATATTTTCATCGCCATATACCGAGCCTATCGAATATGTCCTATTGATTTTTCCTCTATTAAATCCTACAAAAGAGCCTGTGTTATCGAAGCCTGAAGTTTCTGTGGATGTATAGGAATCCTCTATTGACCCTAAATTATGCCCTACCAAACCTCCTGTGTTGTTTTCTCCTTCTATATCACCATGAGAATATGATCTATAGATGGTACCCCAATTAAAGCCTACGAGTGCACCTGTATTTTCACGCCCAACTATCTCCGCATCTAAAACACCTATATCTCTTATTGTCGCACTTTCTCTTGTTCTTCCAAAAAGACCTATATTGTCCTCTTCTCTATCAATATATAGATCCTCAATCTTATACCCATCACCATCAAATGTTCCACTGAAATCGCCTATGGGTGTCCATCCCTGGTGGTCACTTGTTCCTCTCACAACATGCTCTTCATAACCTTCGGTGCTCTCTGTTAGATTATTTTTCAAGAGAAAATGGTAGTCTGAATGGTTTCTTATTCTATCTAAATCAGTCCAATTTTCAATATGAAAGGGATCTTCTTCCACCCCTGATCCTTCAAAAGATGTGTCTTTTAAGTTTTCATTAGATCCTTCGATCGTTTGTGACGGTATAAATAATAAACTAACCATCATCAAGATTATTACGAGTATAGATAAGCTTTTTTTTGGGATCATTTTATCTTATCCTAATCGATTTTTTAGTTTCTTTTTAGGTTTTACACTCAATAAAATAGATTGTACATAGAGGTAAAATAATTTTCCCTGATTTATCAGATTTTTAGAATCAAGCATATAAACATTACGGAAAGGCTTAAATTTAAATTGAAAAACAATTAATTTTCAGAGAGCTTCTCTGATATTTTTAATCGTTCTCAAATCCTTGAGGCCTTCCTCCGAGACCGCATAAATACCAAAATTTTCTGAAGAAATATTTTTTAAATTTGGAGAAAAAAAACTCCTTTGACGAAGAACATCTTTTCCCCTAATACTTCGGTTGAACGAAGGCAAAACAATTATGTTTTCTTCAGGTTCGTGTAAGAAAACAGGAAATTTGATTTTTGTACCCAGGGAATGGTTTAATTCGATAGCAGGATGTTCATGACCTATCACTAACATATCTTGCCAATCCACCTTAATATGACCATGGGTCAATTCAAGAAAGCCCATTTTTTTCTTCTTCTCATGGAAAGGAATCGACTTGTATTTGGCAAGATTCTCAAGATAATTATCATGATTACCTCTAATAATCATTAGAGACGTTCCATCCAGCATATAATCTATTATATCAAGTAGATCTCCAAACTCTTGAGATTCGCTCTTTCCAAAGTTGTGCTTAAAATCACCTAAAACTACGAAGCGCTCAGGATCATATCTATTTTTAATATTTGATAGATCCTCTAAAATTTTTTCCTTTTGAAAAGAACACGAATAAAAAGCTCTTTCTCTAACTTCTTCTCCATAACCAAAATGAATATCTGAGAGGATAACAGTATCTTGGGACTTATACCATAGGCAGCGATCAGATGTTATGTAAAGACTTTCTTCTATCTCGATTTTTTTCATGTCTTATGTCAAGATATCTTTTAATGATCCATCAGATATATATTTTTTAAGTACTTCTTCTTCTTGAGCCATTTCTTTAAAGGACTCATCCAATTCTATGGCTCTTTTTAGGAAATTCTTAGTCTTTTTCTCCTCATCGCGTTGAGCACTAACTAGAGATTTATAATACCAAGCTCGAGAGTCTTTAGAATCTCTCTTTACGATCTCATTGAAGGATTCCATCGCCTCCTCAAAATTCTCCATCTCATAAAGGACCAAGCCTTTGTTAATCCAGCCGTCCAAATCATCTTCATCTTCTTCTAATGCCCGATCAAAAGCTTTCAACGCTTCCTCGTATCTATCTAAGTGATATAGACAAGCACCTTTATTATGCCATAGGTCAAGATCGTTTTCACCAAGCTCAAATATTTTTTCGTAAGTGTTTAAGGCACCTTCAAATTCTCCTTCACTGTATAATAATTCTCCCTTTTCGTAAAGCAATTCTGAATTTTCAGGTTCTAATTCGAGAGCTTTCTCATAATATTCTAATTTATCTCCACTTATATTATATAATTTCTCATAAGTATCCATAGCCTCGTCTATGTCATCATCTTTTTCAAGCAATTCAGCTTTTTTCCTGAGTATCTCAGTATTTTCAGGATCTTTTTCTAGTATTTTTTCTAATACTTCCAGGTCCTCTGGTTCTTCGTCAAGTACCTTTTCATAGAGTTTTTGTCCCAGCTTTTCATTACCTTTTTCCTTAAGTTTCTCAGCTTCTTCTATCATCTGAGAAACATCATCTGAGGCTAATTCGACCATGTTTTCAAAAGAATCTTCATCTTCGGGATCAAGGGTCAAAACCTTCTCATATGCCTGGACCGCTTTTTCTTCTTGACCGTTCTCTTCGTAATACTCGGCTTCTAATCTCCACAAGTTGGGATCATCGGGATTATCTTTTACCAGTTCATGTATATCTGATATATCAGTAGAACCTTTATCCATAAGTTTTCGAAAGGTCTGCATAGCTCTAGAATCCCACCCCATCAAACGGAAAATTTTTGCCTTGTTCAATAGCGCCTCCTTGTTATCAGGCTGATATCTTAAAACTTTATCAAAACAATCTAAAGCATATTCGTTCATCTCTTCCATCTTCAGATAAGCTCTCCCTTTGTTTAAAAGAGAGTCTACATTACCTGGATCTCTATTCAAGGCCTTTTCAAAGCAAGATATGGCTTTTTTATCTTCACCTAAATTTTTGAAGTGTTTACCGATCTCATTCATTTTATTAGCGACAAACTTACTGTCACCTATTTTTGCCTCTTTTTCTACTATAAAATCCAGCAAATCTGAAGCTTCAGATACAGGATCCGATACATCACCTTCCTTAAGCTCCGTCAACCTTTCTTCGACCTTTTCTTTTGACTTATCTTTACCTATACCAAAAGGCAATTTAAATCCCCATCACTTTTTGTTTTACTATTAATTGCAGTATGAAGATGGAATATAAAATCTTCGGTAATTCATCTAAGATTTAGACTTCTTTTAACCTCTTCATCAACCAGGTCCAAAAATTTTTCGCTCCGATCTTTATCAATTCGGACACCTGCTGCTATATCGTGTCCTCCACCTCGACCCCCTAATTTTTCACCTATTTTGGCGCAGATCTCTCCCAAATCTAGACCTTTTTGAATCATATCTTTGGTACCTCTTGCAGATATATCAACATGATCTTCAATCTCGACCATGCCGAAGACTGGTTTTTTCTGATCTAAAAAATAAAGCATGCCGAGACCTGCTAATTCCCCTTTCATTGTTTTTTTCTCCTCAAAAAAATACTGTATATGATCCAGCTCTTTCACTTCACTTTCCAATTTAGTTAGTTTTTCCACTATCGTTTTCCTGTATTCATCTCTTATCTTTTTTGCCTCTGCAACCGATCTCTTGTCACCCAAACAAATAGAAAGACCTAAGCCCGGTTTATTATCTCTTGCACAGGAATTCAAAAGCTTACTAAGTTTATCTACATCCAATCTACTTTGTTTGAGCCGATAGTGAGTCCCATATATTGATTCTATCGTTTTTACTGAGATGCCTTTCCTCAACAAAAACAATGCAAGGATACTGTTCAACTTTCTTTCTTTATCTTTCGATAATGACATCACTTTCGATTCTGGATCGATTTCAAGATCTTCTAAAACTTCGTCTATTTTATTTTCGTCTCCGCTCAATCCTGGAAAATAAGGATCACACGCTTTCATAAGTGCATCTTTAACATTTTCACCGTCGATAAACAGCCTCTGTTCCTCTTCGAGAAAACCTTTTTTAATAGATTCTCTAACGAGTTTTTCATTATATCCTGTGAATCCTCCAATGCCTTGTTTATCGGCAGTGGCTCCCGCTAGACCATAAATGCTTTCCTCCCAACTGGTCTCTTCATCGAATACAGTAAATAAAAGAGCGAGCGAACTACCGCTTATATCTTGTGCACCATCGATACCATGTTCGTGAGGATTGATGAAAACTTTATCATCCTTTGCGGGAATATCTTCTTTTCCTTTTTTAACATCATGATGATCCAAGACTACGACTGGTTCTTCGATTTTGGATATATTCTTCAAGTAACTATTACCTATATCCGTAAAAACGATAGGATAGTTTTTTGGAAGGTTTTCGGGAAATGAGTCGGTGAAGGTAGCATGAAATCCTTTTTGACTTTTCATCAAATATCGTGCTAAAACAGCAGCGGCTGAAATACCATCTGCATCATAGTGAGTGATGATCCTAAACTTTTCACTAGATTCAAATATAGATGCCGCTTTTGCAAATTTTTCTTCTAGAGTACTAGGAATATCAACCAAATTCCCTTCCTCTCCCATTTTTATATATTTATTGAGTCAATATCTCTGCCTTATCGATAGAGTATCTCCAGTCCTCTTCTAATTCGCCTTCTTCTTTATAATAATCCATCAGTCTTCTGATCTTTGACTCGACTAGTCTTAAAGCTCTTCGATTCGATTTATCTTTAGGATGTTCTTCTAGATGATTTTTAAGATTTACTGCTCTTTCCATCAGTGCTAGTAAATCTTCAGGCATCTCAGATCCTAAATCATTTTTTTCCATGATATCAGTAATACTCTCTCCTAAAGCTAACTTCACATCCGGAACCCCATACTGATCTCTGAGTAGTATCCCAATTTCACTAGCACTATTACCTTTCTTAGCGAGGTCCTTGATCTTTTCTCTGATCTCATCTTCTTCTAAAGTTACCCACTCAGGATTTTCATCTATATTTGGTCTTGTGGAACCAGATCGTCCTTTTTTCGAACTATGCATCCTTGACATGTTTTTTCCTCCATGAATAATTCTCTGTGCTATGCTTCAGTTTCAGCTCATATATCTTCTAGTACTTAAAAGTGACTATTTCGAAAAAGAAGAGAAAATGGTCTTTCTTAGGAATCAAAATTTTTTCGTAGTAAGCTGTACACCAATAAATCATATCTATCTCCAGAGCAGAGGACTGCTTTTTTCTTTTTTCCTTCCAATTCAAAGTTATTTCTCTCTAGTACTTTGATAGCGGACTCGTTGAACTCAACTGTAGAAGCAGATATTCGATAGAGATCTAAATGATCAAAAGCAAATCTCAATATAGTTTTAACTGCATCTGAACAATATCCTCTACCTCTATCTTTTTCCTTAGAAATTCCAAAGCCTATCTCTGCTGTGCGATTTTTCCAATCGATATTAGCTAATTGTATGTCTCCCACTAGAACATGCTCCGTGGTGAATATACCAAGATAGTACTGGCTTTGGCCCTGCTTATCTTGTATATCTTCAAACCAGTTATCCGCATATTCAATAGATTTGCCTGGCTCAAGTGCCTGTGTAGGATGTTCTTCATCTATTTCGTACTCTTTCCAAAGTTTTTTACAGTGTTCCCTCTCCAATGTTTTCAGTATTGTTATTTTTCCCTTTAATTCTACCATTTTTACAACTCCCCTTCCTAGTATAGAATATTTTAAGTATTTAAAATGACCGAAGATTCGAAAAGATCTTATTCGAGTTTAAATGTTACAAGCCTTCACTCCTGATATCATCTGAGATTTTTTCTACATATCTCTTTCGTCTATCATCGTCTAAAACATCATTTTCATGTGCTACCATCAGCAAAGCAGTCTTTATCTCTATATTCATTTTATCCTGCTTCTGGTTCACTTTAGACATTATCTCTTGCTTTGAAAATTCAGTTTGTTCTAAAACATCTTCGAGGATTTCAGTAAAAATATCCTCTGGTTTGATATCAACTATATCCTTTGATGGCTTGAAACCCATCTCAATATCTATATTATCATAATCAAAATTAGCAATTATTTTATTACCATCATATTTTATAAGTCCCTGCTCGTAGGCTTTATCGATGACTTCTCTAGCCATATCTGAGGAAAACCAATCTAAATCTACGGACTGCACATATATGAAGTCCTCTTCATCGACACTTTTTCCTTCCCTCTGAAACAGAAATGCTAACGCCTTTTTCATCTGCTCTGTGATTTTAACGCCTCCTCAAAACTCAAGATGAAACTTTCTAGATTTTCATGATCTACGTAATTTATATCTGAATATGAGATGCCCCCTAAATACAATTCGTACGCCAAGTTGGGCATCTCTCTTAAAGCACGTTTGTTAAAAGATCCATTTGAAAGATCTGAAAAGATGATTTTTTGGATTCCACTGTCAACGCATCTTTTAGTAAGCTCTTTAACTCCCATCTCTCTTATCTTCTCCGAAGGCGATATGAGACCATCATTATAGTCAACACTGAGTATCAATTCATCACTCAACTCTATGGATTTTTTTATTTCTTTATAAGATTCTATAGTTTTTGTAGAAAGAACAGTTTTGTCTGCCCCAGCGATGAATGCATCGGTTATACTCTCAGCATCTCTAGCACCTATGTCTACCCATATCTCTTTAGTCGTACTCGCCTTCCTTATCAGATCAGTTTGAGGTCTATTGAATTCGATGCCATCGAGGTCAAGAAAGTAAATCGTATCATGATTTTGTATTTCCTTAAAGGCACCCCATAAATCCAGTAATTCTCCTTCTTCAGAATATCTAATATATTTGCCATCTCTTACTATGACGAGGTTATTATCTTTGAATGAAAGCGCAGGTATTATATTCATAGTCATGATTTTCTATTAAATAAGTGCCTAATAAAAGAATTGATTGTGAGTTAGAAAGAAATGAAAACATATGATGAATTCTAGTGGTCAATACTTTTTTATAGATTCTCCCTTAATTGAACTTTGATGATAACACTTATCGGAGCTGCACACGTCTTCGACATCTCAGATAGAATTCGAGAAGAGATCATCAAAAGAGAACCAAACGTTGTAGCAGTTGAGCTAGACAATGCAAGGTACCATGCTCTCAAAAGTGGAAAACGAGGAGGAAGATTACCTTTTATCTATCGATTACTACATAAGGTTCAAAAACGACTTGCGGAAAAATTTGATGTGGAAGTCGGTGAAGAGATGATAACCGCTACGGAAACTGCAAAGGAGATCAACGCGAAGATAGCCCTCATAGACCTACCTGCAAACCAAATCTTGAATAAACTGATGAACAAGATGAGTTTTAAAGAAAAGATCTATCTTATAGGAGGTGGAATTTTAGGGCTTTTCACAACAAAAGAAAAAATCGAAAGAGAGATGGAACGTTACCACTCTGATGAAGAGGGCCAAATGATAGATGTGGGAAAAAAAATGCCCGCCGTGATGCAGATCCTTATAAGGGATAGAAACAGACATATGGCCAAAAATCTAATAGAACTTGAAAAAAAATTTGGCTCAGTGGTCGCAGTTGTCGGAGATGGCCATGTTACAGGGATGAAAAAAAGACTAAAAGATAGAGAACTAGAAGTAGTAAGATTAAAAGAAATAATGAGATCATCCTCTACGGAAAAAGAAGAGAACGAAAACAAAGTGAACAACACTGAAGTGAATTATACTTTTTACCAGAAACTAATACTTTGATCTCAATCTTCTTACAGTTTTTAAGAGTTAGCTACTATTAAGAAAAAATAGAAAGTTATTCATAATAATCATAACTAAATCCTTTATATTTTTTATTTTTCTTATGCTTACTCCTTATTATGGCCATACTGACCCACATACCCAAACTGAATTGTAAGATGATCACACTAAAAGATATAAGATCTTGGATACCAAAGGGCGCTTCCTTATTTCTTATATATTCTATATCTTGCTCACAAAGTTGGCAAAATTCAAGAGGGGGTTTCTCATCCATCTCTTCTTTTATCTCTAGTGAACCTGACATCACACATGGGCCTTCACTCTCATCGCAATGGTTAGAATATCTGGGATCAGGATGTTCATGATCGCTTTCATAACCTATACCTACTAAAGCTAGAAGATGACCAAATTCATGAACTAAAACAGAGGGTTCGATGTCTTCTCTTTTTAAATTTGTTTCTTCAGTTACACTGTAGATCTCTCCTAAAAAGATACCAATCGTATAAGGTCGATCTGCAATACCTAATGTACCCTTCCGTTCGGCCCATGTTCCGTTCAAATACAGAACATATATAGAGATGGTATCGCCCTCTCTTTCGTAACTCCTGTAGCTGTCTCTCAGCTCAGATATATCATTCCTATCATAGGGTGACCTAGTAGCAGTATCATTGAACGGGATTTCATTTCCCATCACACTTTTAATGCTATCCTTTTCAGTGTACTTCTCAACTTTACGTTCAAGCTCGAAAATAGCATCTTCACTTGGTTCAGCTCCTTCCTGATAATCATATTCTATTACTAGCTCACTGTATGGTTCATCCTCAAGATACATCTGAGAATATTCATAAGAATGATAAAGATCGAACTCTTCAGTGATAACAGGCGTTAAAGCCGTGCTCGTTAATAAAGCAAATATGATTACCAATGTCCATACGATCATCAATTGGGCATATTTTTTGAACATTTAACAGTAAAATTAAGCGTTCAACCTTTATTTGAAGTTAACTCTTTTATCTCACTTTACCTCTTTCTATATCCTCGTAAGCGGAAGAGGCAGCTTCTGCTCCCTGAGCTGAAGCGGTTATGACCTGTTTAAGAGGAGAATCGATCACATCTCCAGCAGCGTATATACCGTCAACGTTGGTCCTTCTCATCTCATCTGCTTTTATATAACCTTGAGCAGTCAAATCGATCTCTAATTTCTCAGCAAGCTCTGAATTTGGCGTAGAACCGATCTCGATAAAAAGTCCGTCTATATCTAGGTCACTATTATCATCTAACTTTATTCCTTCTAGTTTTTCTTCACCAAATAGTTGCTCAACGTTAACTTCAAAGATAGTTTCTATATTATCCCTCTGCTGGACCTCCTTAATCCTTATAGGTTCTGGCCTGAAAAATCCATCTCTTCTATATAATATATAAACTTTTTCTGCATGATCCGATAGTAAAAGAGCAGATGCAAGAGCAGCATCTCCTCCTCCAACAACGCCCACTTTTTTACCCTTATAAAATGCTGCATCACATGTAGCACAGTAGCTGACTCCTTTACCTTTTAGTTCTTCCTCTCTAGGCAACCCAAGCTTTTTTCTTTCCTGCCCAGTAGCAAGTATTATCTTTTTCGCCCTAAAATCATCTCTTCTTGTTTTAACCAAGAATTCTTCATCTTTTCCCTCAATATCAATAACTTTGTCGTACTTTATCTCAACTCCTAGGTTTTTTACCTGCTCTTCCATCCTGTTCGAAAGTTCCATGCCACTTATGCTCTCATAACTAGGATAGTTGCACACATCTGGGGCCTCGGAAATCAGACCGCCTGGCATCTCGCCTATCACCAAAGTTTTCAGATTATATCGCGCAGAATATATTGCAGAAGTGTAACCTGCCGGACCAGTACCCACTACTAGAACATCGTACATCATATCATCTGGGTAGCATAAAAGATAAATTAATAGTTTTGGGTTTTGATTACAAAAACAAATGCTTATTCTTATATATAATGATTGATTTTGAAAAGAACGGTGCTCTAAATGAAAGAGCAAATAGAAGATCTAGTAATCTCTATTGGAGGCTCGATCCTTCAACCAGACGATGAAGACGTCTCATATATCAAATCCTTAACCGATATCATCAAAAGAAATTCTAAAGATAGAAATCTTTATCTGGTGATCGGTGGGGGTAAAACTGCAAGAAAATATATCGGCTGGGGTAGAAATCTGGGAGCAGATGAGGCAACACTCGATGAAATTGGTATAGCAACTTCTAGATTGAATGCAAGATTGTTGATCATCGCTTTGAAAAAAGGAGTTTATCCAGTGCCGGCAAAAGATTTTAATGAAGCTATCTCTGCTGGAAATCATTATCCGATTATAACTATGGGAGGAACCCATCCTGGTCATACTACAGATGCTGTAGCGGCGATGCTAGCTGAAAGGCTGGGTTCTGAAAGATTGATCAATGCGACATCTGTTGATGGGGTATACAATGCTGATCCTAACAAGAATGAAAATACAAAAAAATACGAAAAATTGAACTACGATAAACTGATAGATATTGTTTCGAAAAGCGAAGGTAAAGCTGGACCTAATGTTGTTTTTGACCCACTCGCTGCAAGGATAATAAAAAGGGCAAACATAGAAACATATATTTTGAATGGTAAAGACCTTGAAGCCCTTGAAAATGCGATCAAAGATGATGAATTCATAGGAAGTAAAATCTCGTAAGCAAGGTCAATAACAACTATATAGACTACATAGATTATACAGATAAAAGTAATATAAAAGGAGATTTTTCCCAACACTGTATGTTTGGACTTTCTACGTTGAGCGCCACTATACTAATCGGTGGACTTGTTGCTGGACTTTACATGGCATGGAATATCGGAGCGAACGACTTAGCGAATTCCATGGGACCTGCAGTGGGTTCTAAGGCTTTGAATCATAAAGAAGCTGTTGTGATCGCCTCTGTATTGACTGTGACAGGTGCTTTGTTAGCAGGAGAACATGTTGCTTCTACTGTCCAAATAGGTATTTTTGATGTTACTCAAGTAGAAAACACGTATAAATTGTCATTGGGTGCCCTTTCTGCTGTGGCTGCAGCAGGCCTTTGGATAACTTTAGCAACCTGGAAGTCCATACCTATATCCACATCTCATTCTATAGTTGGAGGTATGTTGGGTTTTGGCTTATTGTATGGCGGAATAGGAATAATTTATTGGGATACCCTTGGATATATCATTATCAGTTGGGTCACCTCTCCGATATTTGGAGGCATCGGGGCTTTTTTGGTTTTCAAATTGATAGTAAAGGTGATATTCAATTCAAAAAAACCTTTCACTACTGCAAAAAAATCTGTTCCTTTCATTTTAGGTATCACCATATTCATAATAACATTATCTATACTCTACGATACTGCTTTGTCCCTAAGAATCTTTGGTAAAAGACTTTCGTTATTAGAATCTTTAATATATTCTTTAGCTCCTGCTTTGGTCTTGGGTTTTCTGGGAAAATACCCTGTTTTAAAAGGAATAGAGAATGAAGATGGTATAGATGATGTAGAAAAAGTTTTCAAACGGTTGATGCTGCTGACAGCATGCTATATAGCTTTTTCCTTCGGAGCTAACAATGTTGGAAATGCTGTTGGTCCGATAGTCTTGATCATAGAAAACACCTTCGGTAACTCAGGCGTTCCATCACTTTTTAGAAATGAGATATTGCTGAGTATAGGTGGTATTGGACTAGCAATAGGCATATCAACATGGGGCTATAAAGTAATAAAAACGATCGGGTTCAAATTGACCAGTTTGACGAATACTAGAGGTTTCGCCGTTACTTTCGGTGGAGCTACCACTATGTTAGTAGCCTCGATGGTAGGCATGCCCATCTCTACAAGCCATACTGTAGTTGGTGCGGTGTTGGGTGTAGGTATAGCGAGAGGAGTTGAAGCTATAGATCTTTCAGTAATCAAGAGGATCATTTACTCGTGGTTGATGACCGTTCCTATAGCAGCTACAACAAGTGTGGTGCTATATCTTATAATGGTCCAGTTCATCTGAAAAACACAAATTTAAAATCATACAAAATAGATAGGTGATATATATGACAGGAGGATTTAGAAGATCAAGCCTTGAAGAAGCCGTGTTCGATTCGCCTTTCGATGGTTTGAATAAGCACTCTAACCTGATAAAAAGAGCGATGAACGAGTTCAAAAAGGGAGTTCAATTATACAGTGATGGTGAATTCGAAAAAGCTGAAGAATGTTTTGACAAAGTTTCAAAGATAGAACACGAGGCCGATCTGATTAAAATACAGATTAGAGAAAATCTACCAAGATTCATCTTCATGCCTATAACTAGGGATGACTTTTTGACCTTACTGAAAGAAGCTGATTCTATATTGGATTATGCAGAAGATGTTAGCGTCTTACTTCCCATGAGAGAGGAAGAATTACCTGCGATTGTAAAAGAAGATTTTAAAAAATTTTCAGTAAAAGTTTTCCAATCAGTGGAACAGTTTGAAGAGATGATGAACATATTTACAGAGCTTTTAAAGTCTTCTTTCAGCAAAAAGACCAAAGATAGAGCAAAAGAATTACAAGTTGAACTCAGCGATAGAGAGCATGAAGCGGATAGGATAGAAAAAAGAATCTCTAAAGAACTATTCAATTACGAAAAAAATCCATTGACCGCTGTACATTTGTTGAAAGTGGTTGATCGGATGGACTCTATCGCGGATCATGCAGAGAATGTCGGAGACATGATAGATTCAATATTAGAGTCAAAATGAAAGATTCCTATCGATCGACTCTACTTTCTTTGAGGATATCTACAAAGTAATTGCTTTTGTGTTCATCTACTAAAAACAAATAGATCATATAGAGACCGATAAATGTGAATATCAATGTGAAGCATAATGAAATCCAGTTGTTAACATATGAAGGAACCAAAGGAAAGTATCTGTGCCTGGTAAAATTGGCCAGTGTGCTAAACCCAGTCAGACCCAAAAAGAGCTTTAAATTTCTTGGATTTCTCGTTGCATAAAAAACTAAAAAAGGGAATGGAATAAAATAATACCACCAGTGTATCTTAGGATAAAATAAAAGGAAAACCACAAATAAAACAGTGAAAATAGCAATGAAATCCCATTTTTCTCTATAGACAACATACAATATAGAAAGACCGGCTATAACCAAAAGAAATAATACGATGTCAGTGCTGAAGAAAATAGAGGAGGGGATGGCACGCTGAAAACCAGCCCATATATTTATACCTTGAAACTCAAATTTTTCTGCTCCCCCACCATAAAAAGTTATGAAAAAAAATGTTCGAGGACCCCATAGTCGATAAAAGAAGAACAGTAGTCCTGATACAACTCCTGAAGATAAAATAAAATACTTTAAACGATTTTTTATGTTTATGTTGTAGTCGAAGAGAACAGAAGGTATAAGAAAACCAGACCAAACTTTAGCTACTGTTCCCAATCCAACAGATACCATGCCCAATTTTTTCCAACCTTTCACTATAAAAAATACAGATGAAATTATAAGAAAAGCAACGACTCCAGAATCTTGAAAAAGAGTATAAACAGATAATGGATTAGCGATATAAAAAAAGGAAGCTAAAAAAGATTTTTCCTCGCCCCAGGATCTAAATGTATAAAAAACAAGTAAGGCACCTCCCAAAATAAGAAGTGAAAAGTAAATATAAAAAGAAAGATAATATCCTCCTATGGACTCTGGAGCTGATAATGCTGTAGGTGGGATAAATAGGAAATTGATGAGCGGAGGGGGATCAGTTCTTATGTCTTCGTACAAATTGCCCCCTTCAAGTAGTACCTCCGCCCTTCGCTGATACAATGCAATATCACTTTTGTCAGTTCTAAAATAATAAAATACCTCTCCTGACTCTTCAAAAGTTTTGCTTCTTTCCCATGTCTCATTCTCCCCCTCACTTTCTTCCTTCACCTCCCTTAATCTTATGACTCCTTCTTCGCCCCAACTCGTATTGTAATAAACATTGACCTGTCCCAGGTGAACTCTTGCAGTATAATCCTTGGTTTGCCATCGGAATTTTATGTCATCTCCTTCCTCAACACTTATGATATATCTATCAGTAGTTCGCTCCGGCTCTGGTTGAACAGAAACATTCCAACCTTCATTTATATCATCCAATGGGGAAGAAGATTCGGGATGATAAGTAAACATGCTTCTTCTGTGTATGGAAGTGAATAAAACTATAGCAGGCACAAAAATCAACATCCAGACTACAAAAAGCACTAACAATTTTTTTTTCGTAGACCAGCTCTTGACCGATTCCAAGGCCTTTTTATAGTTCTCTTCGATAAATTTCATCTGTAAAGATAATAAGTCCTCTGAATATTAACTCTTTTCGTGATACCGTCAATATCAGGAATGTTATTAAATATGTCTTGTTAAATAGATAAGTTGTTCATGAAAGAAAAGTCGATAGAGAAATTAAAACTGATCCTAAAGATAATCATCAGCTTCAGCTTGATTTTTTATATAATATACACTATCGGGCCATATAGGATATTAGACCATATAATAAAGATAGATCGTTTTTATTTTTCAATTTCTATTTTTTTGACAGTCATCAATGTCCTGTTGAGTTCAAAGAAATGGCAAGTCCTGTTGAGAGCTAAAGGAGAAAAACAAAATTTTCTCAATGTTTGCAAGTTATATTATATTGGAACATTTTTTAACATGTTTTTACCCACAAACGTTGGTGGAGATATAATTAAAGCTCATAAGATGTCAAAAATATCTAAGAAATCGATAGAAGCATACTCGTCTGTATTTATGGAAAGATTTTTGGGGCTGATCGCTATTATAAGCCTCGCAACGATTTCGACCACACTCTATTTTGGCGAGTTACCGAAAAGAGTTATAGTACTCATCTACAGTGTATTTCTACCTCTTATCTTTATATCTACATCTCTCATCCTTTGGAAAAAGATTACAGTCCATTTAGAAAATTTCTTAAAGTCTTTATTTGGGCGATTTAATCCTTTCTCATTGAAAGAAAGATCTACAAAGATACTGAGATCAATAAATGAATACGCAGAAAAGAAGGAAGCTTTGATCAAAGCACTTTCGATCTCTTTAATTTTCCATATAGTTCTCATATTGAGTTACTATATAATTGGTCTTTCAATAAACATCAATATATCATTATACCACTTCTTCATCATAATACCTATTACTCACATATTGCTATTTTTACCTATATCCATCAGAGGAATAGGTGTCAGAGAAGTTTTATATGCATATTTCTTTACTCAAGTGGGTGCTACGGGTGCACAAGCCGTATCTTTATCCCTATTGGTTCAATTGTTAGGGGTTATAAGTTCAATAATAGGTGGTTTTATTTATTTACATTCAAAAATCAAAAAAATGAAGGAAATATAGTAAAAATTGAAATGTTAAGAGGGTTGATAAAAATATGCACATACTTTTGGCCTCATTCCAAGCAAGATACTCAAATAAAAAGTTCATAGATACACACGGACAAAATGAATCTTTGAAAGGTCTTCTAGACATATTAGATGATGAATACAAAATCAGTATCTGGACTCCTAACATTTTAGATCCCCAGTGGAAAGGCTTGCTCAAAACCTGCGATCTGATAAATACTATCAAAATCAAGAATCCAGATATAGTTCACCTTGTATTACCTACTCCTAATTTTCAATTTATAGGCAACAAAATTATTAAAAAAGTTGAACCGCCAGTTATAATTCAATACAACTCATCTTTGATCCGTGGAAAGCCTCCCAGACCTAAAAACCTTTCAGATGCGCTATGGTTGAGTGAAAAATTGATGATCAATCATGAATTAGGAGGGAAATTGTTTTCATTGATGCAAAATAGAGAAAAAGATCCACAGTTAATAGTTTCCAGTAAGTTCCAAAGAGATCAGCTAGTTGATGTTCTAAACCATGAAGTATCAAATATCAATATAATTCCAAATAACTCAAGCAAAAATCTTTATTGTGATGAGAGACGAACAAAAAAATATAAAACTTCTGAAAAAATAGACTTTGGATATTTGGGACATACAACTCTAGCTAAAGGTGTTGAGGATCTGATCGAGGCTTTTTCTAAAATCGAATATGATTGTGAATTACACCTGGCCTTAAGTGGAAAAGGGAAGGATATCAAAAAACATCTTAAGACCGATGAATGTTCTCGCATCAAATTTTATGGAGTTGTAGAAAGATCCTCTTTTTTTGGAGGAATAGATGCCATGGTTTTGCCTTATAGATGTGCTTTCGGAACTCAAATATTTCCTAACACCATCCTGGAATCACTCTACTCAGGTATACCAGTGATTACGAGCGAACTGCCTTATATGGATGAGATCATCGCGGAAAAAGAGAACGGTTTACTTTTCGCCCCTGGCGATGTTGAAGAACTCAAAGAAACTCTGAAAACATTCTGTCGGAAAAAATCTTTGCAGAGAAAACTTTCAACTGGAGAGGTGCCAGACAAACTAAAACCAAAAAACATAAAAGATAAATTAAAAGAATTGTACAACGAAACTATAGAATTACACAATATCTAGTTTTGGTTTGTGCGATCATCAGTTCCTTCATTTTTCATGTCTTCTATGACATAGTTCTTTTTATCGTCATAATATATCTTCATCAATATCTCTGCTAAAACACCAAACATAAGAAGTAAAAAGCCAAATACGACCATGCTTATAGCTAATAGTAACTGAGCCATCTCTGAGAGCACTGGAACACCATAGACATATTTCATAAATACCCTATATAACCCGATCCCAAAACCTATAACCGTAAATATAAACCCTACAGTTCCAAGGAAATGAAGAGGAGTGGCAGAAAAATGTTTCCAGAAAAATTGGAAAAAAAGATCGAAACTTCCTTTCAATAATCGGTAAGAACCGTATTTGGTGTTTCCATGTTTTCTCGATCTGTGATTGACCGGTATTTCGGTAACTTTGAAGCCTTGTCGATGGAGCTCTGAAGGTATGTATCGATGATCTTCACCGTATATATTCAGATTTTTTACACTTTCAGCCCTATAAATTTTCAAAGTACAGCCAAAATCGTGTATCTTTGGACCGACTCTCATAGCCAATTTTGTTTGGATCGAGCTAG
>CAZRSB010000029.1:0-24866 GCA_964602715.1 uncultured Thermoplasmata archaeon
TATCCCTTGGTGAAGATTTTATCGAGGATGATGAGGATTTTGCGATAATGTATGGGGACAACTACTTCACACCTTATGAAACTATGAAAGAGATAGTAGAGTTCCACAAGGAGAAAGGTGGACAGGGGACCCTGGTTCTACATCCTGTTGATGATCCAACGAGGTTCGGTGTTGTAGATATTGATGAGAACGAGGAGATACACGGCATGATAGAGAAACCAACCTTAGAGGAAGCCCAGCCTTACAAGCACAATGATCATTGGTTGAATATAGCTGGATTGATGATAGTCAATTCACAGATCTTTTCTTACATCGATAAGACTGAGCCAGGTAAAAAGGGTGAGATCTGGCTGACAGATTCCATAGAGATGATGAGAAAAGATGGGAACAGATTCTATGGTTACAAATTTGAAGGGAAGAGATTCGACATAGGTACATTTGAATCATTGAGAGAAGCTGATGAATTAGAACTAGAGAGAAAAGAAGAGAACGACACATGATACCCACTGGCCAACGTTAATATTAAGAAAGGTGAATACTCTATTAGCTGGGAGTATTAGCAACTATTAATATAAAATAAATATAAAATTACAAAAGTGTATTCCAAAAGATCATCACCACAAGGACCAATCCTGAAGCTGACAATATCGTCGCCAAAACACCTGCTTTCGTCATCTCATATGTTTTGAAAAATCCTGTTTTGTAGGCTATTGCGTTGGGTGGTGTGTTTGCTGGTAACAAGAATGCCATACATGCAGCCATACCAGCTACTGGCGCTAGGAACAAAGGATCGATCCCTAGGGTGAAAGCTAAAGATATCGTCACAGGAACGAATATACTAGATGTAGCACTTAAACTAGAAAATAAAGTGATACTGAAGGCTGTTATGAACGCGATAGTGGCAACTACTACCAAGAGATTAACATCAGCTAGGAAAACTTCCATGTTCTCGACTATCAGATCGATGACTCCAGTTTTTAACAGTCCATCACCCAAAGCAAGACCACCACCTACTAGTACAAAAACACCCCATCCTATCTCCTCTTGAGCCTCATCCCATTTCAAGACTCCGATCCCTGGAAAGATGAACATCATCGCTATCAATAATGAAGCGATGAAAAGCCAATCGCCTGGAAGAGGTAAAAATTCAAGTAAAGGTTCTAAAAAGGTAAATGTGAAGACATTCTCTATCAACCATATTATGCCCATATCTATCGCGTCTAGGAGCCATAAAAAGACAGCTATACCGAAAAGTATCAAAACATGTTTCTGTTTTTTGGTTAGCTTTCCCATCTCTGCTAGCTCTTTTTTTATGTCTTCTGTACCGCCTTCTATTTTTTTTACTTCAGGTTTGTAGACTGTTACCATCAATTTCCACACAAGGGGGATAGCTATCAGCAATACTGGTATAGCTCTGATCATCCATCCCCCAAAGGAAATGTTTATATCATGTTCTGCCAAGAATCCTATCGTTATGGGAACGGGAGGAGTTCCAACGGGTGTACCCATACCTCCCACATTTGCAGTGAAAGCTATGCCGATGACCATCGCTTTGCCGAGATTGCTTCCTTTAGGCTCATCGATCACTTTTTTTATCATACCGATACCTATCGGAAGCATTATGGCTGTGGCAGCCGTGTTGGAAATCCACATCGAAAGAAAGGCTGTTACCAGAAAAACACCAAAAATCAGATTTTCTGTTTTTTCTCCCATCAAAGCTATAAATTGTAGTCCTAAACGTCGATCCAGATCATATTTTTTCAATGCCGCAGCGATAACAAATCCTGCCAAAAGGAGAGTGTTGACCGGTGTCGCAATATATGCAAGACCTTCCTCTACGGAATGAACACCAAAAATAATTTGAAGTAAAATTACTAAAAACGCTGTGACAGAAATCGGTAAAGCTTCGGTTATCCAGAAAGAGGCAGCGGTAAAAGCAATAGCAATCATTATCTTTTGTCCCAACGTAAGGGGCAGTGGAAGAAAAGTAAATATAATAGCTACGAGAAAAACCAGAACAATTATTTTCAGGTTTTTATTTATCTTTATCATGTTATCTCCAATCTTACTCTTTAGGCACTTTCGACCCGACCAAAGTTAGACTTGTTTAAAAAATTTTCTTTATTGAACTATCCGTTTCCAAAATAATTATTAGGTGAGTACGTCTTTACTATTTGAAAAGGGAAAAAATGTTAGAAGGATTACTAGAAAAAAAACTCAGCGGACTAAAAGGAAAGGAGGTATTGGTGGTTATGGACGATGATTTCGTGTTTTTGGGAGAACTAGTGAATTATGATAAAAAAACTCTGGTACTCAAAAGAGTTTTACAAGCACCTAACAAAAACATAAACTGGAAAAAGATATCTGAGAAATCAAGAAATGTTCGAAGTAAGAAAAAAGATGAAGAAAGTGAAGAAGAAAGTGAAGAGAAAAAATTGGGTTTCATGAACTGGAGCAAGGTGAATTTAGAGGAAGTTTACTTAAGGGTAGAACATATCACCAGGATATGGAAATGGGGTAAAATCAAAGAAGTCAAAGAAGAAACAGGAGATTACAAAAAGCCAATTTACTATGAAAAGGACTACATGTAGTATTTCTAAGTATTTCTACCGGAATCATTTAAAATAAATTGGATATCTAAAGGATAAGTCTCAAAATTCTAGCGAAGATGACCATTCCTAGTAAAGCAAAGGGGTATGTGGAACCATATCCTGCACCTACATCTTCTGTCTTTGTCGCTCTTATCGCAGCTCCAAGACCCGGTGTCGATGTCATGCCACCAGTTAGAGCACCAGAAGTTACTATCCAATCCAATTTCCAAATACCTCTTAAAATGAACATCCCAGCAGCCATAGTTCCGAGACCTACAATGAACGTGATGACGATCAAGATAGGTCCAGCTTCAACGACCGCTCCAGCAAAGTCTCCTCCACTCCTTATTCCCACAACTGCTAGAAAGAAAGCTAGCGTCAGTGATCTTATACCTGAAAGTACATCATGAGACATCCTAGTTTTGATCGGCCCAATTTTACCTACATAACCAAGAAGGAGAGCTGCTGGAAGTATACCACCTGTGATTCCAAGTGTAGCTGTCCCAAAAGGCCCTAGAGGGATAGGTATCTCACCTAGAATGCCTCCTATTACGACTGCTAAAACAAAACCGCCCACACTGAATGTCACAGAATCTTTTGTTATTCTTTCTTTAGTAGATGTTTTTACCTCTTTTATACTTTCTTTAAATTTTTTTCTTTCCTCTTCCATGTCGATATTTCTCAATTTGGGCCAAGCTTCCTCTAAAACGATTATCATTATAACTCCAAAGGGATACGCGATGGAATAACCTATACCTATACTCTCCTCAACCTCTTCTGCTACTCCTTCTACCTGAGCACCTAAACCTGGAGAGCTGGTCAATGCTCCTGTGAAAACTCCCTCTATGTATCGGGGATCGACTACACCTGCTCCAGCAAAGCCCCTAGCTCCTAGAAAAGTCAACGTGGCAGCCACAGTAGCCATCAGAAAACCTGCTATAATGAATTTGACACCATGGGCTTTAACAATACCACCTATATCTTTAGAAGCCATCAGCCCTACAGCCGCTACAAATAAAGCGAGAGATATCTCAAAATAAACTCCAGGAACATCAACCCCTATATGACCTAGCACTAATCCTACGAATAGAGCTCCTGACAGACCAAAACTGAAACCTTTCATCTCTTTTCGTTTAACCAATTTTCCGATCAAAGTTAAAAAATCGATACGCCCAAACAATATCCCTATAAAAACAGCTAAAGAAATAACAAAAAGATTATTCTCTGCCAATGACCATATAAAATCCAATATCATAGAAGTCAATATCTCACTCCCTTAATCGTAAGCTTGGGGATTTGGTCGGATTTTTCAGTTTTATCCGTATGGAATCTTATGATCATTTTAGTTTTCGGCTTTCTGTATACTTTGTTGTATAAGTATTTTACTTTTCTCTACGTTGATATTCTTTGATCCTTTAAGAAGGGCTATGTTGTATATAAACACAAATTACATATATTCACTAAATGTTGCATTAAACATGGTGCATACGGATGGAACTCGACGAGATTAGAGTCCTTCTGGTCGACGACGAAGCAGAACTTTTGAATCAGGCAAAGATATTCCTTGAAAGAGAAGATGACCGCTTTGAGATAACTACTTCCCAAACTGTTGAAGAGGCTTTACAATTAATAGAAAATGAAGAATTAGATGCCGTTGTCTCTGATTACCGCATGCCTGATAAAGATGGGATTGAATTTTTGAAAATTCTTAGAAAGGAAAGAAATGATGATATACCATTCATATTTTTTACTGGAAAGGGATGGGAAGAGGTTGCTATGAACGCTCTGAATCTCGGGGCTAATAAATACATATGGAAAAGTGAAGAACCGAGCCTTTATGAAATGGGGATCGAAAAACCAAAAAACCAATACGGTCTTTTAGCTGAAGAGATAATAAATGAAGTCAAGAAGAACAAAGAAAGACAGATATGGAGATTGGCCCAAAAAACGATCGATCATGCTGATGTAGGGATTTTTTTGTTAGATCCAGAAGGAAAAATATTATACTGCAACGATGCCGTTTCTGAGACTTTGGGATATGATAAAAACGAAATTATAGGTATGTATATTTGGGATATCGATCCACATGTTTCCAAAGAGAAAAGAAAAAAGATATGGGAGAAAGTTAGAGAAGAGGGTAACAGAACAGTAGAAACAGAGCAAAAAACGAAAGATGGGGACAGGATAAAAGTCGAAGTGACCACACATTATTTAGTACATGATGGCAGAGAACTTGAATTCGCCTTTTGCAGACAAATCGATTAACGTCTTGATTCGAGATAATATATATAAAGCTCTTGAAAAAAGATAGCAAATTTTATATTCTAAGTGTTGATTTGGAGATGGAGGTGGATTTATACACGCTAAAATCAACACCGATCAAAGCACAAGATTTAACCAGTTTATGATATTAGCATTTATAAGTTGGGTTTTCTATCTTTCTCTATCCTTGATATTTCACAGGAACTTTGGATATCATATCTTGATCATCTCGCTGTTACCCGTCGCACTAACAAGTTCTTATCTGGGTTCTCGTAAAGGAACCCTAGTAGCTCTAAGTTTAGTTTTCTATAATTTTGTTATTATCTTTTTTTCAGGAAATCAAGAGATCCTTACTGAAGCTGGATTCATTGGTGGTTCAGCAGTCACCATATTATTGGCCTGGACCGTGGGAGTGATAAAAGATGTTAATCAAGGCTTGAACTCTGAACTAGATAAAAGAAAAAAAAATAGAGCAAGAACTTAATGAAAGTAAGAGAAAGATCAGAAAACTACATGAAACAGCCAAATACTTGAAAAATAGAGATGAAAAACAGGAGATCTATGATCTAATAGTCGATGCAGCAGAAAATATTCTCGAATTTGATATCTGTGAAGTAGAGGTCCCACAGAATGAAAAGATGATAGTCAAAAGTACTTCTAGTAATTTTCCCGAAGAAGGGTTGGATGCAGTCGGAATTGATAATAGTGTAGCTGGTAAAACATACAAAGAAAAAGAGGCATTCATCATAGATGATATAGATGAACATGAGATCGCCAATCCTGCAGCAAACACATACACATCTGGACTCAGTGTTCCTATCGGAGATCATGCTGTTTTTCAAGCAGCCTCTAATGAAATGGGCCAATTTGGTGGGGATGATCTCGAGATAATCGAACTTCTTATCGGTCATGCAGAAGAGGCATTAAGAAAACTCGAAACCACTAAAAGAGAAGAATTTTTACATTCTCTATTGAGGCATGATGTGAAAAATAAGTTGATGATAATCCAAGGATATCATGAATTGATGGATGACAAAAACATTTCAAAAGAAACAAAAAATTATCTGAAAAAAGCAGAAAAAGAAACAGAGGTCGCTCTTGATATAATTAAAAAAATAAAGACTCTAGAAGAAATGAAAGAAGAAGAAATCAGAAGAGTAGATGTATCCGACTCAATAAACAAGGCCATCGAGCAAAATAGAACTCTCGCTTCTGAAAAGGACTTTCAGATACATGCGGAATTGACCGATATCGATGTTAAAGGTGGCCTACTACTAGAAGAATTATTTTCAAATATTCTCGAAAACTCTTTGAAACACTCTGAAGGAACAAAGATCGAGATCTCCTCTTTTGAGACCAATGATAAATGTGTCGTGAGGATAGAAGATGATGGGAAAGGGATCCCAGATGAGGATAAAGAACAAATCTTTGGAAAAGGTTTCAAAAAAGGAACAAGAGCAGGTACTGGTCTAGGAATGTACCTAGTAAAAGAAATAGCTGATAATTATAACGCAGACGTCGATGTATTTGACTCAAAATTAGGGGGCGTCGGCTTTGAAATTCAATTAAAGAGACCAAAAACAATCCGATGAATATATAACTCGATTTAGTTAAAATAAAGGAAAAGTTTAATTATAACAACAATAGATGAGTTGAAATGCAAACCCCGATGGTGTAATTGATGACTAGTTCTACAAAAGATATCGAAGAAGGGGAGAACACCTCTGAAGCAGGTTTAGATGAGAAAGATCTACCCCCAATATCAAAATGGATAGAATCAGTCGATATAGACACTACTGAAGATGTTGAAGTGCCAGAGCTTTTAGCAGATCAAGTCATAGGACAGGATGAGGCTGTCAGCGTAGCTAAAAAAGCTGCTAAACAACATCGCCATATGATGCTTATTGGACCCCCTGGTACGGGGAAATCAATGATAGCTAAAGCCATGACTGATTTTTTACCTAAACAGAAATTAGAGGATATCCTCTGTTTCCCGAATGAAGAGGATGAAAACGAGCCAAAAATCAGGAGTGTACCTGCTGGTAAAGGTAAAGAGATAGTTCAAGCCCACAGAAAGGAAGCAAAAAAGAAGGAAAAACAGAAGAACAGAGGTATGCTGATGATTTTAGCCCTTATCGTCGGTGCGGCGATAATGATCTCTATAGCCACATGGGATTTTCGGATACTGTTTTTTGGTATTCTAGCTGCTGCTATAGTGATGATCGCTATGAGAGCAAATCCAAGGGGATTTGGACAAGACAGCGAGGGCAACATTCCAAAATTGCTAGCAACTCATGATTCCAACGATAATGTTCCTTTTATAGACGCAACAGGAGCACAATCTGGTGCACTTCTAGGAGACGTTAAACACGATCCATTCCAGAGTGGAGGACTAGAAACCCCAGCACATCAAAGAGTTGAAGTCGGTGCCATACATGAGGCACACAACGGCGTGCTTTTCATAGATGAGATGAACATGTTAGATATGAGTTCACAGCACAGTCTTCTTACAGCCATGCAGGAAAGACGCTTCTCAATAACGGGACAAAGTGAAAGAAGCAGTGGTGCCATGGTACAAACAGAACCAGTTCCAACCAACTTTATCCTAGTAGCAGCGGGTAATCTAGATTCCGTATATGGGCAAAGAGACGAAAGAGGTGTACAACATGGAGGTATACATCCCGCTTTAAGATCAAGGATAAGAGGTTATGGTTATGAGGTATATGTCAACGACACGATGAACGACACAGATGAAAATCGACGTAAACTAATCAGATTTATCGCCCAGGAGATTGAAAAAGACGACAAAAAGATACCTCACTTCAGTAGGGGAGCCATAGAACAGATGCTTAGAGAGGCTCAAAGAAGAGCTAACAAACGGGGCGAACTCACGTTACGGTTAAGAGAACTCGGTGGACTTGTACGAGTAGCTGGCGATCTCGCCGTAGAGCGTGATCATGAACTGACCAATAAAGAAGACGTTATCGATGCAAAATCTACAGCAAGGTCTTTAGAACAACAAGTCGCAGATAAATATATCAAAAAAAGAAAAGAATACAGCATGTACGAAACCGAAGGGGATTTAGTCGGTGTAGTAAATGGACTTGCAGCGATGGGAGATGAACAACAAGGCATGTCTGAATACTCTGGTATAGTCCTTCCGATAGCTGCTGAAGTCACTCCAGCTCATTCCAGCGATGAAGGTAAAGTGATCGCTACCGGTCGACTTGGAGATATAGCAAAAGAAGCTGTTCAGAACGTATCCGCATTGATAAAGAAATATACCGGAGAGAGCGTATCAAAATACGATGTTCACATACAATTCATCGGTAGTCAGCAGGGCGTAGAAGGAGATTCAGCTTCGATCTCAATAGCTACTGCAGTTATCTCAGCATTGGAAGACATACCGATCGATCAGAATATAGCGATGACAGGTTCCCTAAGCGTTAGAGGACAGGTTCTACCAGTAGGAGGCATCACTTCTAAGATCGAAGCAGCAGCGGAAAGTGGTATGGATAAAGTATTGATTCCAAAGACGAATGAAAAAGACATAGTGATAGAAGAAAAATACGAGGGGAAAATAGAGATAATACCCGTGGAAAATCTGGGTCAAGTATTAGAACATGCACTGGTAGGTGAGAAAAAAGATAAACTTTTGGACAAATTGGCCTCACTGTTAAAGATAAAGAGTATACCATTTCCGACTGGAGATAGTCCTACCCCACATACAAATAATTCTGGATAAATAGGTGGAAAATAAATTGGGCGCTTTTGATATCCTATCGGATGAGATCAATTCTGTATTATCAAAACTAGGCATAGAAAAAGAAACAAAGCCTCAGCAAGATGCGATCCCTCCCATATTGGAAGGGAAAAATGTTCTTGTTATCGCACCTACTGGTATAGGGAAAACCGAAGCTGCTATCTTACCTATTCTGGACAATATAATATCCGAAGAAAAGAGAAAAGGTTTTTCACTGCTCTATATAACTCCACTTAAAGCTTTGAACAGAGATATGATAAAAAGGATAAAAGAATTCTCAAAAAAGTTAGATTTTACAGTCGGTGTAAGGCATGGAGATACTTCACAAAAAGAGAGAAGGGATCAGGCAGAAAGCCCGCCTGATGTTTTGATTACTACACCAGAAACTCTTCAGATAATGTTCACCGGGAAAAAATTAAGAAAGGGATTAAAAGATGTTCGGCACGTAGTTATAGATGAACTGAACGAGTTAGCAGAAGATGAAAGAGGATCTCAACTGGCTCTTGCATTGGAAAGATTGAACGTGCTAACTGGTAGAGATTTTCAAAGGGTTGGATTATCTGCAACAGTTGGTTCTCCTGAAAAGGTCAAAAATTTTTTAGTAGGTATTGGAAGAGCTGGCATAATATTGAAAACCTCGGGAAAAAGAGAATTAGATGTTAGAGTGGAAAAACCTGAGATCATGGAGGATAAAGACAAGAAGCTTTCTGAGATATTGAAAACTGATATAGAAAAAGCTGCCTCTCTACGTTTATGTAGAAAATTTATTGAAAACCACAAATCAACATTATTCTTTGTAAATACTCGTGATACCGCCGAGTCTCTCTCATCATCTTACACCCTATGGAAAGAAGAAGAGGAGAGTAATGATTTTCCCATCGGTGTTCATCATGGTTCTCTTTCTAAAGAAGCAAGGATAGAAATGGAAAAAAAATTTAAAAATGGTGATCTAAAAGGTCTCATATGCACTTCTTCTATGGAATTAGGTATAGATGTAGGGATGACCGATCTTGTTCTTCAATACCAATCACCTAGACAAGTTACTAGACTAATACAACGAATAGGTAGAGCAGGTCACAGAGTGGGAGAGACATCTAAAGGTAGGATCATTTCAACAAGGAGAGATGATATAATCGAAGCGGCGGTGATATCTAAAAGGGCAAAAGAAAGACAGTTAGAAAAAACCGATATACCCAAGGAACCGCTCAGTGTGCTTGCAAATCAATTGATAAGCACAGTCCATACGGAAAGAGAGATAAAAACTGATGAATTTTTTAAAATCGTTAAAAGAGCCTTCCCGTTCAAAGACCTAAAGAAGAACACCTATGAAAAATTATTGGACCAGTTATCAGAAATAAGAGTCATCTGGAAGGAAGAAGGGAAGATAGGAAAGAGGCGAGCATCTCTAAATTATTTCTATGATAATATCTCGATGATCCCTGATGAAAAAACTTACCTCATGCGGAATATCTCTAGCGATTCTATAATAGGCACATTGGATGAGAGTTTTGTTGCCAGCGATATAGAAAAAGGAGGGGTTATAACTCTCCAAGGGAAGGCATGGAGGATCGTCGACCTCGAAGAAGAAGAGGTATTAGTCGAACAGGTTGGAGATCTAGGAAAGATACCAGATTGGACAGGAGAAGACATACCGGTTCCCTTTGACGTGGCACAAGAGGTGGGAAGTCAGAGAAAGAATCCTTCAAGCTTGAATAATTACCCGATCAGTAAAAATTGTGAAAAAGAATACAGAGAGTACTTAAAAGAACAAAAAAATTTCGATACACCTACGGATTCACATATCTTGATCGAGATTGAAAAAGAAACTGCGGTCGTGAATGCATGTTTTGGCACCAAGGTGAACGATACATTGGCTCACCTACTTGCTTCCATGTTATCCGCAAGGATCGGTGAAAGTGTAGGAGTCCAATCAGATCCTTATAGAATAATGCTAAATCTACCCCGTAGAATTGATCCAAATATGATAGAAAATATAATAAGAGAGACAAAACCAGAAGTTTTGAAAGACCTACTTAAAAAGAGTTTGAAGAATTCAAATTTTTTCAACTGGAAATTTTTACATGTGGGAAAAAAATTTGGAGCAATAGAAAAAGATGCTGACTGGCGCAAAATAAACATGGATAGGATCATAGATTCATTCGAGGGAACCGTTCTTTATAAAGAAGCTGTGAAAAAAACATTTAGAGATAATATGGATGTGTCAAAAACAAAAATGATATTAAAAAAGATAAAAGATAACGAATTCACCATCCAGACCTCTAAGGGGAATATTTCACCCATTGGAAAGGCAGGTTTGGAAAAGCACAAACAATTTTTGAGCCCGGATAGGGTCAGTAAGGCCGTATTAGAATCTCTCAAAAAAAGATTAGAATCGGAAAAAATCGTACTAAAATGTATCAAATGCGGTAACCGAAGAAGAAAACGTGTGGAAAAGATAAAAAAACCTAGGTGTCCCACATGTGGTTCTTCCATGCTCGCTCCTCTGAGACCCTATCATGATGAAAATATTATCGACAAGCCTGAAGAAGAGTTGACTTCTGAAGAAAAAAAGGAGTTGAAAAGGTTCTATAAATTAGCAGAATTGATGCGTGTTTATAAAAAAAGGGCAGCCATGGCTTTATGTGCTAGAGGTATAGGACATCAAAAAGCAGGACGTTTGCTATCTAAAAGACATAGAAATGAAGATGAATTTTTAAGAGAGATATTGAAAGCGGAGATCCAATACGCCAGAACTAAAAGATTTTGGGATTAAATTAGCCTATAAAATATATTCATATTTTTCGCAAAAAGTTATAAATGAGAAGATATCTAAGTATCTATCCAAAAATTGATCATTATTTAGAACTCCTACAAGAGGATTAACATGGAAAAAAAAGAATCTTCTTATGACAAAAAAAAGATTCAAGATTTGACTAAACTAGCCTCGATAGGGAACTTGACTGCGAGGGCATTGATAGACCTCGGTTACGATTCTCTGACTGACTTGAAAAATACTGATATCGATGATTTGACTTCAATAGAGGGCATAGGCGACAAACTTTCAGAAGACATCATCAAAGATTTAGAAAGCGAAGAGTACAAAAAAGATGAAGAAACTAATCTAGAATTTCACTGCCCTGTTTGTAAAAAAATAATTAAATCTGATTCTGAAAAATGTCAAGAATGTGAGGAAGACATACGATTGATATCCGAAATAATCTTGCCTGACCGCGGGGTTATAGAAAATCCTAGAAAGACTTTGGCAGAGATAGAGGAGAATCTAAAAGACGATGAGAAAGATGTTGAAAGCTGGTTCATCAGAGGATCAATACTGGAAGGTATGGGAGCTAATAGGAAGGCACTCAATTCATTTGATAGAGTTATCGAGTTGGATCCTCTCTTTGATAATGTTTGGAACGCAAAAGCACATGTATCTTTAAAGATAGGTGAAACTAAGGAAGCGGCTAAGGCCTACAGATTAGCATATGACGTACATGGCCTCCCGATCAACTTGGTTGAAGAAGTAGAAAAAAAAGACATGTCTTCAGCCGAAAAGATCGAAGAGATAAAAAAAATAGATCAAAAAGAGAAAAAAACAGATGAGACTGTCTCTAGAGCTAGAAATATGCTGGGCGACTTAAAAAGAGATGAGAGAGAGATAAGGGAGTTAAGAAAGATCTTAGACAACGCTACTGAAGACAAGATACATGGAGAGATAGAAGAGGCTATGAAGAAGGCTAAAAATGTTATCAAGAAATGTGAGATAATAAATAAAACAGAAAATAACATATCAGAATTTGAAGAAAAATTAAGAAAAATAGACAAAAAAGATATGAAAGAAAGATTTGAAAAAGATATCGTAGAGATACAAGGGATGATGAAGGACTTCAATTACGAAGAAGCGGAGAGAGTATCAAGACACCTAGAAGAAGCTCTAGAATTCGAAAAACAGCGATTTGAAGAGAAGATCGAATTAAGAGAAGAATATGATGAACAGATAGATGAATTGAAAAAAATAGCTGAAAAAGTACCTTCAGAACTTTCTAAACTCATATCTATCGAAGAGTCCATCAAAACTGCTAAAAAATCACTAAAAGATGATGAGATCAAGAAAGCAAGTGAGATTATTAAAAAATATTTAGATCATAAGTCCGTGATTTTAGACATCTCCGAGAAACTTGACAAGATAGAAGCATTAGAGATGGGATTGGAAGGCTTGAATGAGAGTCGTGACGAATATTTTGGCGAGATAGATGAAAAGATTGAAAATGTAAAAAAGAAATGCGAAGAAGGGGAATTCAATGATGCTAAAGAGATACTCGATGACGTTTCTGAGGACATAGATAAAGATATAGATGATAGAATCAAAACTATTGAAGAAGAGATAGAAGAAAAACTCGAGGACATCCATATTTTGATAGATGAAGGTGAAGAGATCGACTTAGATCTAAAAGTGATGAAAGAAGAATTGAACTCTTTAGAAGATGATCTCTCCTCTGAAGAACAAGATGATGAAGAAGTGTTAAAAAAGGCTGAAAAATTATTTTCTGAATTGAGTGAGAAGGTTGCGATCAAAAAAGATCTCGATAAGATAGAAGAAAAAGTGGAACAACACGATGATATCTTGGAAAAAAAGAGAATAAGTGAGATCGAAGATTCAACAGAAGATATAAGAAGGGATATGGAACAAAATAATTTGGAAAAGGCTAAGAACGATTCGAAAACACTCCTAAAGGATATTAAAACAGAGATAGAGGATATCAAAAAGAAGGAAGATAAGAGAAAAACAGCAGAAAAGACGATAAAAAAAGGAAGAAAACTTTTAGCTGATCTAAGAGATGAAGACTTCCAAATTCAAAAACCAAAGAACTTGTTGAAGGATTCTACAAAAGCCTGGAAAAAAGGAAATCTAGAAAAAAGTATCGAATATGGAGAAAAAATGGTGAATATTGGAGAAAAAATTTTCAAATCTTCCGATATTTCAGATCAAATTGAGGAGGTCATTATTCAACTAGATGAAGAGGATTTAGCCGATAAAGAAAGATTATTATATGAATTAGAACAATACAAAAAACTTGTAGATAATGCTTATTATGAACAAGCTCTAGATATGATGTCTAGCTTTTTAGATGAAGTAACTGAAGCATTAGAAGAAGAAACGAGTTTAGCACATCCCACAGAAAAAGAGATAGACGTTACAGCTGCTGAGATAAAAAGCAAAGTTAAGGATCTAAAGGATTTCAAATTTCTCGTAGAAAATTCTGGTATAAAGGATGTAGAATTTGATAAAGAATATCTGAAAAAAGCCATACTCAAAGTAAAAGATATGGAATATGATGAAGCCGCAAAATCGCTCATAAAGGGAAAAAGAGAATTTGTTGAAGAGATAGGCGATAAGATAGAAAAAAGATCAGATCATCTCGATAAAAAAATTGATGACATAGAGGTCAGAGAGATAAAAGAATGGGGCGATGCCATCCTAGAGAGTATAAGTAACAAATGGAAAAGAGGAGACCATCTGGAAACCATAGAAGATCTGATCGATCTGAATGGATTCCTATCTAATATATCAAAAGAGGAAGGTGATCAGAATAAGAGACTGTATCTCATCAAAAAGTTCACTATAGATATGGATCAACTCGGTGTAAATACAAGAGATGCTGAAGAACTTGAAGATGAGTTTGAAGACTTAGACACCGAAGATTCTAGAAAAGAATTGTTAGATGAATTTGCAAAAGATTTGATCAATGATCTGAGAGGAAAATTGCAAGAGAGATCGACAAATCTGAGGAGTTCCCTTGAAAACTATGATAGAAGAAAAACTGCGATCATGATAGAAAATCTTATGGGCGCTAAATCAGCCCTGAAAAGAAAAAATCTAGGTGAGCTTTTGTGGTATTTCAAAGAATACGAAAGATTCTCTAGTGAAGGTGACTCAGAAAGTGAAGTTGAATGATGAAATAGGTATCGAAGTTTTAGAGGGGGTTTATAAACCATCAGATGATTCTTACCTGATCCTTGATCTGATCGAAGTAACAGGTCAAGAAAAAGTTTTGGAGATAGGGTGCGGTTCTGGCATCATCTCACTCCACTGCGGTGCAGAAGGATGTTATGTTCTAGCAGTAGATAAAGATGAAAGAGCATTAGAAAATACTAGAACAAATGCTAAACAGAACGATATAGAGATAGAAATAAGAAGAAGTGATCTTTTTTCTAAGGTCGATTTGGAGAGGTGGGACGTTATAATATTCAATCCTCCATATCTTCCTTTAGAAAAAGGTTTGCCAAGAGATGAAAGATGGGATGGGGGCGAAAGGGGAGATGAAGTGATCGAAAGATTTTTGAAAAGTTCAAAAAAATATCTGGCAGAAGAGGGTAATATATATCTTTGTTTTTCCAGTTTATCTAAAGGAGATCTAAAGAAAAAAATATCAACCACAGGTTACGAAATATTAGATCAAAAGAAAAAAGATTTTTTCTTTGAAACGATTTATGCTGTAAAATTAAAAAAACCGTTTGATTTATAATCCTTAAATAGACAAAATATAAAGTGAAGCGGCAACTCCTACAGATATCAGCAGCATGGGGATCATCAACTTCAAAAATTTACCCATGTTACCATCAAAATATTCTAGAGATATACTGATACATGGATGCACAGGTGTTATTATATAGCCTGCAAAAATAGATACATACATCGCCTGGAATGCTACTTCGGAAAAGCTCCCTACGGTTTCCAGATATATGGGAGCTAATATCGCTGCAGGGAGCATTATCCTCCCAGTTCCAAAACCGAGTAGGAAACCGAAACCGATAAGGAGTAATTCCCTTCGAACCTCTAGATCAGCGATCAAGCCTTCGATTCCTGATGCGTGGAATACGTTGATGAAAAAGTAGAGAGCCACGATAAGGATCATAAAGTTCCAGGGTTCCATCTCTTTTGCAGCTTTTGTCAAAGTGTTCTTTTTAGATCCTTTGATCAGAACGACCGCTAAAATAAAGCTAGCTGCGACAGCTATCAAGACAAAAACATTTTCTAGATGATCTGCTAGAGGTACTCCATAACTCAAAATGGCCCATATCACGGGTGCTGCTAGTAAAATGATAATAGGAGGTATCAGAGATTCAAGATCGACTTCAGAAGCATATTCCATAGAACCATCGACTTTTCTCAAAAGAAAGAAATAGCCTAGAAAAATAGTGAAAACAAAAAAGGGAGCTTGAAATAAGATTATTCTGAAAACGGAGAGTTCTGCATGATCGGCAGCAACGATGATAGCATAAGAGATAGGATATACAAAGTAGATAACGTGCCTGAACCACACATTGATAGCTGCTTTGATATGCCCAGCTAATCCTTCACCGGCTTTATCTATCAGGGGAGCTGAAAATAATGCACCGCCAGGGATGGGTAATAGTCCGATAAAGGCGGGAGTAGCACCTAAAAAGGGACGTTTACCTATCCGAAGATTATTTATTATATCTTCCAACCTCCCACTAACCTGCAAAATACCCCCGATCATAGGTATCATACCGAGAGCGAAGATCAAAAAGATGGTGTTTGGAGTAGTTATAGTTAGGTAAAATTGTTCCAATATCTCGTAAGGTGCTAGAGTGAAAATACCTAATATTATGCTACCACTGAAAAGAGCTCCGGTCAGATGGTAGTTCGCCCCGATGACGATTACCGCCATAGCAATAAAAAAACCAATCCATGTGATTGTCATCGACGGTAAAGAAAAAAGGTTCAATTAAATCTTTTTGTTTGTCTAACAATTATGATAGCGTTTTGAGAAGCTTGACTTATAAGTTTCAAAATCGTTCTCTTTGATCGCATCCCTACACCCCTTCATCAAATCCATCATGAATTTTACATTATGTATGGATACGAGTCGCATCCAACTCAATTCTTCCGCTCTGCATAGATGATGTATATATGATCTAGAGTAATTTTTACATGTGGGACAACTACATTCTGGGTCGAGTGGGGAATCGTCGTTTTTAAATACGCTCTTATCAATTCTTATCGTCCCCTCCTTAGTGAAGATGGTCCTATGTCTTGCGTTCCTAGTGGGGTAAGCACTATCGAATATATCTACTCCGCGTTCTACGCACTCCAATATATCTACTGGAGACCCCAATCCCATGAAATATCTTGGTTTATTTTCTGGAAATATATTAGTTGATATCTCTATATTTTCATACATGACTTCGGTAGGCTCTCCTATCGACAAGCCACCTATTGCATTACCTTCAAAATCGAGTCCTGCTATATCTTTACAGCTTTTTGTCCTCAATTCGGGAACAGTACCGCCTTGAGAGATACCAAAAATGTTATCTCCCTGTTCTCTGCTGCGCTCTGCCCAGTTTCTTGTCTTTATAACTGACTTTTCCAATTCCCCTCTATCGCTTGGATACGGAGGACAGTAATCTAAGCACATAGCCACGTCAGATCCTAGCCGTTTCTGCATCTCGATACATTTTTCAGGAGTGATCTCTTCATCGATCAGTGCATCTCGTCCGTTTTTCTGCTTTGTAGTGAATTTGACACCTTCAGAACTGACTTGCTTTGTAAAATCACTCCTGATCATCTGAAAACCCCCGCTATCTGTGAACAAGAGGCCGTCCCAATTCATGAATTCGTGCAGGCCTCCTTGATTTTCTATAGTTTCGATACCAGGACTCAGCAGAAGATGATACATATTAGAGATCAAAGCTTGAACTTCAAGTTCCTCAAGGTCTTCGGAGATCAGAGTTTTGACAGTACCCTTGGTCGCTACCGGCATGAACATAGGAGTTTCTACTCGCTTATCATCCACTGTCATCACCGCATGTCTCGCTTTTCCTTCCCGGTTCAAGACTTTAAAATCGAACATCACAATCCCTCAATAAGCATCGAATCTCCGAAACTATAAAATCGGTAGTTCATCTCTACGGCCTCACGGTAAGCATCCAATATGCGCTCTCTTCCAGCAAATGCGCTAACCAACATTATCAAAGTGGATTGAGGAAGATGAAAGTTGGTCAAGAGATAATCCATCCCTGACTGAAATTCATAGCCAGGATAGATGTAAAGGTCTGTCCACCCCTTTCCTGGTTCAACCACTCCATCTTCGGAAGCTGTTTCAACAGCACGAACCGTGGTGGTTCCTACCAAAATCACTCTTCTACCATCCTGATTTGCCTTCGTGATAGCCTCGGCAGTAGTCCTACCGACTTCAAAATACTCTTCATCCATAACATGATCTTCTATCTCTTTTTCTTTGACAGGTAGAAAAGTACCTGGGCCGACATGTAGTGTGATATCATGGACTTCAACACCTTTTCCTTCGATTTTTTCTAATAGATCCTCAGTAAAGTGAAAACCCGCCGTCGGTGCCGCTACTGAACCCTCTTCTTCAGCATATACTGTTTGATACTCATCGGAAGAACCAAGTTCTTCTTTTATATATGGTGGAGTGGGCATATCCCCTAAATCTTTCATGAGATCATAGGCGGTTTCATCGTCACAATCGATAACAAATCTTCCACCCCTTCTACTCTCTATTATCTCATGATCGTTACCATTTAGTTCGATCTCCCGACCCTCTTTGATATTACTGCCTTTTATCAAAGCTTCCCATCCTTTCTTTACAGGCCTACTAAAAAGGACCTCTATTTTACCGCCTGTATCTTTTTTCCCTTCAACTCTAGCAGGTATCACTTTCGACTTGTTTTTAACGAGTATATCACCTTCTTGTAGAAGATCCGTTATATTTTGGAACCTAAGGTGCTTTGTTTCTCCTTTCCCTAGAAAGAAGAGTTTTGATTTGTCTCTTGGTCTTTTAGGTCGTTGAGCGATCTTTTCCTCCGGAAGATCGTAATCGAATTTGGAAAGTTTCATGATCTAGTCATATCAGGGGGGTTATTAAACTCTTTATTATAGAGCTTAAACTAAACCTAGGTAGTTTCTAGCAGTTTCATAATGAGTCCTGATGTTATTATTTTTCTATAACATGGTTGACGAAGATTTCAGTATACTCGTCGCCTTCTGAGATGACTATGTGACCTGTTTCATCATCATCAAACGTATATTGAAGATGTGTCTCTCCATCCTCTGCATATTCAAAATCTGGATCTCCCAATGTTTCTTTGTACCAATCGATTACATCATCATCGCTATCCATTGTTCCATATTCAATGTTTGTCACTTCAGTGTCATCAT
Source organism: uncultured Thermoplasmata archaeon (assembly GCA_964602715.1). Lineage (GTDB taxonomy): Archaea > Thermoplasmatota > Thermoplasmata > Halarchaeoplasmatales > Halarchaeoplasmataceae > Natronoplasma. Next base: position 18,821 of record CAZRSB010000029.1, read on the forward strand.
CTTCATAATATTGATGTTCTAACATCACTGAGTCAGTATATCTCTGTAAAGGTTCATCCCCTTCAGTTTGATCTTCGTCTGGAAGTCCATTCTCTTCATCATTATCGTTGTCGTTTCCATTTTCTAGTTCACCTATCTCTCCGTCCCATGTGCCTGATCCATATTCGGCACCTTCACTCAATTCCCATTCTCCTTCTATATGTTCACCGTCTTCTGAAAAATCACCAGACCATTCTACAGTTCCGAAGGCTGCCTCTCCTGAGGCTTCGATAGAACCATCAGAATAATCTCCTGTGATATCACCAGCACCGTCACCTTCAAACCATCCTTCTACTGTTCCCTCTTCAAAATCGGCGGTGAATTGCCATTCTCCACTGTAAGGTCGTCCTGCTATAGAACCGTCCCATTCTCCAGAATAGGTCTCCGTACCGATAAGTCCATTGTCTTCGTCATCATCCTCTTCAAATACAGCCGTTATCTCTTTGTCTTCGTCCATCGTGATGGTGATCACTTCGTCTGTTCCCTCATAATCTCCTGTCCATTCAAGAAATTCATAGCCCGCGTCAGGCGTTGCTTCAATCGTCTCATCTTCTCCTTCATCGTACGTATGAGTTCCTTCTTCAGGCTCAGTAGAACCATCTCCTTCGATCTCAATCGTTAGATCAAAGGTATCAGTCTCATCGTCATCATCGTCGTCGTTTCCATTTTCTAGTTCACCTATCTCTCCGCTCCAGGTACCGGACCCAATAGTAACATCATGCTCCTCGACTTTCCATGTTCCAGAGATATCTTCGCCATCAGATTCGAACTCACCAGACCATTCCACATAACCGAATCCTGCGGTTCCACTAGCATCTACCACTCCATCTTCCACGGATCCTTCTATATCACCAGCACCGTCACCTTCAAACCATCCATCTACTGTTCCCTCATCAAAATCAACATCGAATTCCCAGTTCCCTTCGTAGTCTTCGGGACCTAAGGAACCCGACCACTCTCCAGAATAGGTCTCTTCGCCGGTTAATCCATTACCGTTACCATTTTCTCCGTTATCATCAACATCGTCATCATCGTCATCATCGAGCATCAACAGTCCTCCTAAAATAGCTATAACGACTACTATCGCTATTACAACGACTAGAATCATTTTCATATTTTTATTCATGGTGTTTTCCCATTGAAAATAGTTTGTTCAAGATATAAGTACTTTTTTATATTTTGCTTTTTAAAATAAAATAGATTGTCCTATGCCTGGAAAATCATAATTGTGTTATCTTGTTTTGTTTTTATTTAGTTCTCAAAATTATTCAGACAGTTTCAAAAAGGCATAATTCTTTTAAAGAAAGAACTAATATAAGGATGATGAATGAAGTAGAATTTAAACCTATAGATTCGATAAGCGAAGAGACTTTAGTCCAGCTCATTTATGCTATTTTCCCTGAAAATGATAGTCACTGGAACTATCAAAGGGAAGTGGATGGATCCTTAAAAAACATGGTGGACTACACATCAGCAGTGGCATGGAAGGATGATGAACCGATAGGTGTCATCTTATGTTCTGATGTGGGGTTTATCCAAATAGACCATATCGGAGTCCTTACCAACCATCAAAGGATGGGCGTAGGAAGGATGCTTTTACGGCATGCAGTAGATAATGCCGACGAAGATGTCATGACCTTGATACCAAAAGACAATAAAGCGATGATAGAACTTTTAGAAGAAGAAGGATTCAAACTGGTCGAAGAAAATGACGATCATCTAAAATATCTATACGAGATCTAGAGGAATACTTAGAAAAAATTAACAGAAGTTACATCTTTGACTATGACTATAGATTGGAAATTTCAACTATCTTTCAATGATGAACTATTGCAAATCTCAATCTATCAAATACCTACAATAACCAAAAACAAATCAGTCTTCATCAAACGAAAATTTAAAATCATTCCTTTGTTTGAGCTTTTATTGTTCTCATAATTGCCCCATGGTGTGCAGGAATCTTTGATTCCTTCTTCCACGGCAATAGTTCGCTTTACTCACTAGCCCCGTGGTGTATCGGAATCAAAGATTCCAAATTACCCCGGCAATAGTTCGCTTTACTCACTAGCCCCGTGGTGTAGAGGTCAATCATGTGAGGTTCTGGACCTGGCGACGGCGGTTCGAATCCGCCCGGGGCTATCATTTTTATGGCCATGATGAAACGTAGGACTTAACGCGGTGATTGGATTTATCTAAAATTAGCGAGATTCATCGAAGGCAAAAGTTTTTATATTTAGGTGCACCTAACACTATTCAATCATGTTGACAGATTTGTTGGTTATCACATTAATAGGGCTGATAGCCGGAGTGGTTGGAACTAGTGCAGGAGGCCTTTCTGTAGTTTTGATAGGAAAAATCAAAGATGAAGTTTTGAGTGTCTTGTTAGGGTTTTCAGCTGGTGTGATGGTCGCCATAACTTTTTTAGAACTCATACCTCATGCTGTCGAGGACTATTCTATCTGGACAGCAACTCTGGGCATACTCTTAGGGATCGGAATTATAGGGATTATAGACATGAAATTACCTCACAGGCATTTTTCTATGTTTATCGATGGAGATAAAGAGCGAGGGAAACAACTCAAAACAGGTGTTCTTTTGAGCTTAGGGATTGCGATGCATAACTTACCAGAGGGAGTAGCTATAGGGGTAGCATTCCTCGAGAGTTTTGAACTTGGAATTGGGGTTGCTCTTTTGATGGCCATCCACAACTTCCCTGAAGGTATGGCGGTAGGTGCTGCGATGTGTGTCGGTGGTGTGAAGAGTTCTAAAGTAGCACTAGTCACGATTCTAGCAGGAGTTCCTATGGGTATAGGGACTTTCATAGGCCGCAGTTTAGAAGGGGTTTCTGATCTTACACTGTCTATCGCTTTTGGTTTCGCTGCCGGTGCGATGTTGTACATTGTATTCGATGAGTTGATCCCAGATGCACACCGAAAGATGAAAGGTCATTACGCGATCATGGGAATCCTTTCTGGTATTATATTGGGTTTAATCTTCCTCGATCTCATTCACTGAAAAAATCCTAAAAAGGACAAATGATAATAATAAGTAGACATTTTTGAGCATGTTCCTGTTTGATTAGGATCAGTATTCAATACGGGCCCTTGGGATCTAGTCGGAACTAACTGTTCCAACAACCCCCAAGGCTTCCCCGTTCGCTAGTGCTCACTGTGGGCCCTTGGGGTAGTCCGGATAACCTTTCGGCTTTCGGAGCCGAGGCTGGGGGTTCAAATCCCCCAGGGTCCGTCATTCCACTTCTGGGATTTGCTGGGTTCCGCACGTTTCATACACCTCCAGAGATATGCTTGTCTTTTTTTTCGAACTCTTTAAATATTAAGTTATCGCTCCCGCTAAGGTATTGTTTTGTAGTTTCTAAACTGCTATGACCGAGAAATCTCCTAATCGCTTCTAGATTGACATCTTCATCGAGCAGCTCTACTGCGCGATAGTGTCGGCAGGCGTGAGGATGAAAATTCTCGTTTAAGTCTTCTTCTTCCGTCGCCTCTGCAGCTTGATAACAGATCTGCCTAACGGTCTTCGAACTCAGAGGCTCGTTGTTTCCGTTATCGAAGATCCATTTGGATGAGGAGTAATATTTTTCGAATTTTTTGATTTCCTCATAGAGATCCTCTGAGACCGGCACTATCCTGTCTTTCCCACCTTTTCCCATCTTCACGTGGATGTAGTGCCTGTCTACATCCTTTTTTCTTTTCAAATCCGAGAACCGGAGGCTTACTACCTCTTCGGCCCTAAGGCCTGCTTCAAATAGGATCCTCAGCATGAGATTGTTTCTCTCGTTGTAATACCTGTTCTTCCAGGGACTAACTTCCAAAAGCTGCTTTTTCTGTTCGTCAGAGGGTATCCATATATCTCGGGGTCCCGATCTTTTGTCCAGTTTTAGCCGATAGTCAACCCCTTTCATCTTCAGGTATGCGTTCACGGCCTTGGCGATGTTGTTCTTTTGATGCCTCGAAAATTCGGCTTCATGCAGGTACTTTGCGACCTCAAAGTATTCGTCGAGTTCGTCTATATCGATCTCACTCTGTATCTGCTTCAGGTATCTCACGTAGCCCTTTATCGTCTCCATCGAGTAGCTTTCTCCAAGCATCCAGGACTTGAATTTCTCTAGGTCCATCGTATCAGCCCCGTAAAAAAAGAGAGCGTGTTGCATCCTTGAAGTGAGAAATGAAAGTAAAAGGATTGAGAGGGATCCGGAGTTGTTTGATGAACATGAAAGGGTAACCTTTCAAGCTGGATTGGGACACCCACGCTTTGAACCTCCGGACCCCGTGTTGATAGGGGTTTTTCTAAAGAGGGTCCCGAAGCCCTCGAAGTCACTTCCATGAAGTTATCATGTGGGAGTGCAACTCTCACTCTTCCACCTCTTCGCTCATTATCTTTTGAGTTATCGTTTCACGTTGCTCTATCAAGTTCTTGGTCTCTTCCGTCTTTTTCTCTATTTTATTCATCCTATTCTTGATCTCTTTTCCGAGCTTGTCGTGAGCCTTCCTCAACCTCTTCAATTCCGAGCTCACTTTACCACCTGTCCAAGCTCTTCGAGGGCGGAATCCACCCGAAATTTCATCTTCAAGCTGTCTGAATTGGCTCTTACCTCTTCAAGCGTGTTCGTCGCTTTCTTTACCCGGGCGATATTTTCATCTTTCAAATAAATCACCTCTTAGGATGGAAGTGAAAGGTGTTACACGGGGACCAGACGCCGGGGTAGGCTGAAGAACAGCTCTTGCTATCCTCCTGGCCCCCGCATAAGAGTGACTGATCAAGAGGGATATCGTCTCGGTCCAACCTACCCCAGCAGTTCCTTGCATTGTTTATCTACCTTATTTCTTTCTAGAATCTAATAAAGAACACTATTATTTATAACTTTCTACTTTCTATTAATTAGAATGTATTAGCGAAAATTATTAAAGGTATTAACCATATCCGACGAACATGGTACGTGACTCGATACTCGAGGAGAGTTTGTATCTTAGGATAATACTTTATCTTTACGAGAAAGGGGAAGTCACTGCCAAGAATCTCAAAGAAAATACCACTTCCAAGTATATAGAAAAAGGTACTAAGTTGGAAAACTTGGGAGTGTTGAAAGTTGATAGAAACAGCGGTAATAGAAAGAGGATGTACTCTCTCACCGAAAAAGGAAAGGAGATCGGAAAGAAGTTATCCGAAGTGGAAGAGATGTTGGGAGAGGGAAAGATCATCTGCAGCAACTGCGGAGCTGAGGTGAACGGAGACTCGAATTACTGCAATCACTGTGGTGAGAAATTATAGGAGACATTCCTCATCATCCTCACAATCTGAGCAATCTTCATCTAATATCGGCATCACTCCGAGTTCTTCTCTCATCCTTCTAGCGTTGTCGTCTTTTATTCTGGTCAACATATCATCGAAGTACTTTGCAGCCTTGCAATTTTCTAGATCCCGATCTGATCTGTTTATGAAGCTCCTTATAGCCATCTCAAACAACTTTTCAGATTTCAGGTTTGAACTCATCTTACCACCTCTCTAGTTCCCTGATTCACTCGATTTCCAGACCCTCATCTCTCAAGGTGTCCTTCAAGTTTCTTAAACACGGGCAGTTCTCCGGCACATCGTCTTCGACTTTCTCGACAAACCCCTCAAAAAACTCTTCGGTTTGGGAAACTTTCTGGTCTGTTTTCTCGATTTGATCCTCTTTTGTTTCCATGATATCAAAGGGCTCATCGGCGGGAATTATAAAAGAAATTTCACGGGGGAGGGATAAATGAAAGTATTAAGTTTCCTTTCTTCTCAATGATCAAGGGTATAACCACTTAGTACTCTTCATCGACTTCAACCTGCCCCTCAAGCTTCCGTTTTAGCCTCATGATCTCTATCTGCTGCTCTAGGATTACCGAAATGAAAAACGTCTCCATCGGCCTGTAATGGTCCAGCTCTATCCCGGCTGTTTCGTGAGCTTTAGCGTGGTTTACGAGCTTATCAAAAGCGTCTTTTTCTGCTCCTCTCAACG
>CAZRSB010000030.1:0-24810 GCA_964602715.1 uncultured Thermoplasmata archaeon
AAAATCTCTATCAGCCGACATTGATTTCAAATCTTCTTATTTCGGGATGAAGCCGCTATTTCCAAAATGCTTTTATCTTTAAACTACACTTCGAGGTTTTAAGTGAGAAGATGGAACAAAAAAAGACGACCTCTGAAACCGAGAATCTAGGGAAGGACGGTTTTGTAGAAATAGAGGATATTCTCGAGGGAAAGCATACGGAAGAAGTGGTAAAAATAAGAGGATGGGTTCATAGAACAAGAGATATAGGAAATATGGCCTTCTTAAATGTTAGAGACCCAAGCGGTGTCGTTCAAGCCACTTTTGCAAAAGATGAATTTGACGAAGAAAAATTCGATAATATCAAAAATCTGCTTGTTGAGTCTTCTTTGAAACTCAAGGGAGAAGTGGCTGAGGACGAGCGCGCCCCTGGTGGTTATGAGATAAGAGCGTCTGAGGCTGAGATCGTTCACGCTTCAGATGATTTTCCTATACATGAGGACCAGAGTGTCGAACATCTATTAAACAACCGACATTTATGGTTGAGATCAACCAAGATGCGGGATATACTCAAGGTAAGATCTACTGTTTTCGCAGCGATACATGAATTTTTCAGAAGCGAAGGTTACGAAGAGTTCCAATCCCCGATAATCACACCGTTAGCGTGTGAGGGTGGATCTACTCTTTTTCCCGTAGACTATTTTGATGATGAGGTTTATCTTACACAAAGCTGGCAGCTTTATGCTGAAGCAGGAATATTTGGAGTAGGAAATATATATACTATCGCACCCAGTTTTAGGGCAGAAAAATCTAGAACTCCTAGACATCTAACAGAGTACTGGCATGCAGAAGTAGAAGGCCTATGGTTGGAGCTAGATGATCTGTTAGATTTAGGTGAAGGGTTGGTATGTCACATCGCTGATAAAGTATTAGAAAAAAACAGAAAAGAGTTAAAGAATCTAGATGCAGATATTGATTATCTTGAGAATCTAGATAGTCCTTTTCCAGTAATCACATATGATGATGCGATATCTCAGCTTCAGGAAGATGGTATGGATGTCAAGTACGGGGAGGACTTTGGTGTGCCTGAAGAGAAAAGACTGACATCTTTTTACGATAAACCCGTTTTTGTAACACACTATCCGAAGGAGATAAAAGCATTCTATATGAAAAGAGATGAAGATGATCCTTCCAAAGTATTGGGATACGATCTGATGGTACCTCATGTGGGCGAATTGATTGGAGCGAGCGTTAGAGAAGTTGACATAGACTCATTAGAAGAAAGATTGGAAAAAGAAGGAGAAGATCCATCTATTTATGAATGGTTCCTAGACACTAGAAGGTATGGTAGTGTCCCACATGCGGGTTATGGCTTAGGAATCGAACGAGTGATAATGTGGATATGCGATCTAGATCATATCAGAGATGCGATAGCATTTCCAAGAACTCCTAATCGTTACTCGCCATAGTCTCAGCATAGTCGACGTAAATATCCACAACTTTGACTAACTCAGATATTTCAATAAATTCATTTGGCTGGTGTGCAACATCTACTCTTCCCGGGCCGAATATCATAGTATTTTCGTTTGCCTGACAGAATCTGACCATCTCGGTACCGTAAGGCACACTCCATGTAGGGGCATCAGCAACCTCTATTAATTTTTGAACAGCAGGATTATCTTTATCTACCTCAGCGGGGTCAAGATATTGGATTTCATTGAGTTCAAATTTCTCATCAATAGGGTCAAATAGATATTTCTTAAGGATCTCTTTGTTGAAATGCGGGGGGAATCTAACGTCTACCTCAGCTCTACAACTATTTGGGATAACGTTAGTAGCCTTACCACCTTCGATTACGTCAACACAACAACTGATCTCGTCATCGGCCGGTGGGATATTATTTTTCAGGTTGAGACTTTTCAGTATGGGTAGCATTTTAACTATAGCGTTATCTCCCTTTTGCGGCATACTAGCATGAGCGTTCTCTCCATCAGTTTTTATTTCGAATTGATAGACTCCTTTCTCCTGTGTAACTACCTGCATAGCGGTTGGCTCGCATACTACTACTGCTGGTGCATCTATCACTTCAGTTCTGTCAGCCACTGCTTTAGCACCAAACATGTTTACTTCTTCATCGGTTGTGAAGATAAGCGAGAAGGGAATGTTCTTATCTAACATTTTTTTGGCAGCTGCGATCAAAGACATACATGGTCCTTTCATATCTAATGTTCCTCTCCCGTATATCTTCTCGTCTACTATCTCACCCTGTTTGTATTTCCATCCATCACCTATTGGTACCGTATCCAAATGCCCAGAAAAGCATACTCCGCCTTTACCATACGAAGCCACGATAACAGGATCGAATCCTTCTCCTTTGATAACTTCATAGTCCAAATTCATATCATCCAATAGATCAGTAGTGAATTTGATGATCTCATCCATTGGACCTTCACTTTCACTCTCTATTTTTACCATCTCTTTCAAATTTTTTACTATATATCCTCTCATAGACAACATCTCCTTAATTCATTAAGACGACGAGATATATGGCGAGAAGTATCAGAGCTAAACCTAGCCCTAGATACATCATCTTCCTCGCGATGCTTTTATCTTTGCCGAATATTATGGGTACAGGACCTATAAATATTACTCCTCCATAATCAGCGGTATTTTTTGATTTTCCTATAGTGTCAATACCTGTTTCTTTTTGTGACTCACTTCTATAACTAGAGCTGTCATAGGTAGAACTATCATTGGATATCCTTCGAAATCCACTGATGAAGAATAGAAAGATGGATACGAATATCAAAAGTATGCCTGAACCTAAATAAACACCTGCACCGTAGACAACTGGAAATATGAAGACTAGAGCTACTTTGGCAGTTCCTTCATGGACACTGTAAATTATCAATAGGATACCGAGTAGGAGGAGTCCTAACGAGACCAGTCTCAGTTTACCCATCACTAAGGTATTGAAGAATGACTTAATAATCTATCGCTTGTAGACATTCGAAAAAATAATGTATTGCGTTTGAGATTCTAGTACCATGAATTTTGATCCGCTTGAATATCCGTATGCCTCGAGAAGAACTGTGAATTACTCTAGGAAAGGTATGGTCGCAACATCTCAACCGATAGCTGCACAGGCAGGTTTGAGCATTTTGAAGAGAGGTGGAAATGCGATCGATGCAGCTGTAGCTACTGCGGCCAGCCTGACTGTTTTAGAACCGACTTCTAATGGCATTGGAGGTGATGGTTTCGCCATCGTTTGGAAAGATGGGGAGATGCACGGTTTGAATTCAAGTGGTCCTTCCCCTACATCGTTAGATGTAGGTACCGTGAAAGAGCAGGGTTTTGAGGATATGCCCAAATATGGGTGGGAACCGGTTACAGTTCCTGGAGCACCTGCAGGCTGGAAATCATTGGTGGAAAGATTCGGTGATTTAGAACTTGAAGAGGTTTTGAAACCAGCTATCAGATATGCGGATGAAGGATTCCCTATTTCTCCGATCACTGGGCGTTACTGGCAGTTGGCTTTTGATAACTACAAGGAGGAGATAGGTGGTGAGGAAAAATTCAAGAGCTGGTTCGATACTTTCACTCAGGAAGGACGAGCACCAAAGATAGGAGAGATCTGGAGGTCTAGAGATCACGCACGAACATTGAAAGAGTTGGCCGAAACAGATTGTGAATCGTTCTATAAAGGTGAATTGTTGGAAAAGATAGTGGAATTTTCGAAGGGAACCGGAGGTTATCTAGAAGAGAGTGATATAAGTGAATTTTCTCCTGAGTGGGTGGATCCTATCAGTATTGATTATGGGGGTTATGATGTGTGGGAATTACCACCAAATGGTCAAGGTTTGATAGCTTTAGAAGCTTTAAAAATACTTGATGGTTTTAACTTTTCAAGCAAGAATTCCATCGAAACTTATCATAAACAGATAGAGGCCTTGAAGTTAGCATTTTCAGATGGTAAGAAAGCTATAACCGATCCTGATTACATGAGAGTAAAACCGGAAGAGCTACTTTCTGATGATTACATCGCAAATAGGAGAAGATCGATAGGTAAAAACGCATTAGAACCTGAAGCTGGGGAACCAGCAAAAGGAGGGACCGTTTATCTGGCAACTGCTGATAAAGAAGGTAATATGGTATCCTATATTCAGAGTAATTACATGGGATTCGGTTCAGGATTGGTTGTACCTGGTACTGGTATAGCTCTACAGAACAGAGGTCATCTTTTTTCTTTAAACCCGAATCATATAAATCAACTTGAACCAGGTAAAAGGACCTATCATACTATAATACCTGGTTTTTTGACTGAAAACGAAAGACCCATTGGTCCTTTTGGAGTCATGGGCGGATTCATGCAGCCACAGGGACATCTACAGGTGTTGATGAACTGTGTAGATTTTGACTTGAATCCCCAGGCAGCTTTAGATGCGCCTAGGTGGAGATGGGAAAAAGACAAGAGGGTGCACATGGAAAACAAATTCCCAGAATACCTCGGTAAAGCTCTATCTCGGAGGGGACACCACATCAACTATTCCTTGCATTCAGGGAGCTACGGCCGAGGACAGATAATCTGGAAAATGGAAGATGGAGTGTATGCAGGAGGAACTGAACCTAGAACCGATGGACATATAGCATCTTGGTGAAAAAAAGAAAAAGATCAAAGGGTTTTAAAAAGAAATATCCGACACTGGATTTGCGGTACCAGCCCCGATCTCGAATCCGATTGAAAAATATCCAACAATTATCATCACGAGAGCGAAACCGATCATCCCTATACGCATCCATTTGTTGAGATCATCTCTATAATATGCTCCCGCTAACATCGGCACTGAGATGAACAAAACTCCGATATCTCTGATTATTCGGCCGGTTGTAGTGATATCATTAATTCTGCTTGGAGTTTCACTGTAACTAGCAGCGTTTATTATCAGTGAGCCAACCATGATCACTATCAAACCGATCATCACCATCATCACTAAGGTGTTGTTACTTGTGAGTTTTTCGAATATATCTTTTTGAGGCATCATCGGTTGTTGAGGCTGCTGAGGAGTTTGCTGATATTCTTGTTGATCATATTGATATTGGTTTTGATCTTGTTGCGGTTGTTGATACTGCCGGTTTTCTTCTGAAATTTGCTCACTTCCTCCAGTGGGTGCTTCATCTTCTGTAGGATAGTTGGATTGATCATCTTGTTCGTTTTCATTCATATATCCACCTTGAACAATATACTCAGATAAATATATATACCTTTCTATCAATTATTTTCAATTCTATATTTTATTCAAAAAATGAGCTAATAAAAAAAAAAGAGTTTTCTTTACCTGTTCATCTTTGCTGTTTCTTGTAATAAACAGCAACAGCTATCAGCGAAGCTAAGACGAGTAGAGCTGCTGTAAATCCAGGGACATCATCATCCTCTTCAAATACAGCCGTTATCTCCATATTATCGTCCATCGTTACGGTTATCTCTTCGTCTTCGCTTTCAAAGTCTCCCGTCCACTCTTTAAGTTCCCAGTCTTCTTCAGGGAACGCTTCTATCGTCACTTCTTCTCCTTCCTCGTATATGTGATCACCTGCTTCAGGATCGGTGCTACCTTCTCCTTCGATCTCTATTGTGAGAACGACTTCATCTTCTCCTGCTTCTTCGAAGTTGGCAGTAAGGATGATGTCTTCATTCATCGTTAAATCGAGTTCTCTATCGGAACTCTCTTCATCTCCCGTCCATCCGTCAAAGTACCACCCATCATCTGGTACTGCTTCAACTATCACTTCTTCTCCTTCATCGTATGTATGAGTTCCTTCTTCTGGCTCCGTAGAACCATTACCCTCGATATTTATCGTTAAGTCGTACCTATCAGTCTCATCGTCATCCTCTTCATCTTCGTGTCCCCATGTCAAAAATGGATATCCACCATTGATATCTTCCTCCTCATCTATATCCCAGATGTCTTCATCACCTTCGTCATCATAGGGATTACCGACGAAGTCCCACGGCTCGTTCAAACCTGTAGTATTGATATCAGTGTAAGTTGCAACGTCCTTCATCTCTGCAGTAGTCATTCCTGTTCCTCCATCTGATTCATCCATACCGCTAGTCTCTATATCCCAGAAGGAATCCCTTACCGTGCCCCCCGAATATCCTACGAATCCGCCCACCTTTTCTTCACCATTCACCTGCCCTCTGGAATAGGAGCTTACGATAGTGCTACCTGCTATACCCCCATTTCCAATGAGCCCACCAACCATTTCGATTCCGACAACGTCGCTCGTCGAATAGGAGTTTTCGGTACCGGCAAAACCGTCGGGTCCTGGATCGCCCCATTGGTAACCTATTAGACCACCTACTGCTTCTTCACCTTCGACTTTTCCTTCAGTATAGGACCTATATAACCAACCATAACTGTTTGTGCCCACAAGTCCTCCAACATTTCTTTTTCCTTCAACTTCTCCTGTTGAATACGAGTTCTCTATTCTACCACTGTTACTTCCTATAAGGCAGCCTACATACCAGTAGCCACTCACTCTTGCATCAACGACCCCTATATTTTCAATTTTTCCTTCTGAAGTTCCAAAAAGACCAACATGTTCTTCGTCAGGTCTGTCAATAAATAGATCTCTTATTTCATATCCGTTCCCGTCAAAAGTGCCCGAAAAACTCGAAAATTCTTCATTTTCTTCATCATATTCACCTATCGGCTCCCAACCTTTTTCTGAATCGACCAATTCATCGTAACCATCGGTATTTTCATCTAAGTCGTTCATCAAAACATAGTTCCCGTCAAGATCGTTCCGCATATCATCAAGATCATGCCAATCATAGATCTTTATTACATCTTCTTCATCTTCTTCTCTCACATTTATCCTGACATTATCTTCGTCATCTTCGGTAGATACTGTCAATTCGTAACTCCCTTCATCGAGTAACCTTTCTTTTTGGGTTCCAAATTCACCTTTATTATGGTTTTCTTCTACATTTCCAATGTTTCTTTCATTTTTTGAACTTTCATTGGAATTAGATTCAAACAAGGTCAAATTCTTGCAGATGGTACTGTATTCATTTCTCCCATCCTCAAGTGCTTCTAATACGAGATTATAGTCTCCTTCTTCTAATCCTTCGGTAGGTAGCGTAGCTTCGAAAACACTGTAATTGTGATCTTGTTTTGGTATAAGGTCCACATCATCTGCCGGCACTTCTACAAGGATATCGTTTTCTAAGGATTCCCTGATCGTGAATCTGTAGTCCTCAAGATGTTCTTCCAACAATGAAATTTCATCCGGTTCGGGAAATAGATAAATGTATTGTCCTTTTCCAGTACTATCGAACTCATCTCCAATTTCAACGGTATCAGGTGCATCTATTGAATCCAATCTTACATAGGTGATGTCAAACTGATCTGACCAATAACCATACTCAAATTCGTATTCTTCCTCTGTTATCTCTGTTGCTTCCAAGCTCAAATTCCTACTATCCAGCTCTTCTCCATTGAATGACGTCGTTACCTCCTGCGCACCTTCGATTTCACCAGTGTTTTCAACCTCATATTTCAGTCTGATCGTTTCATTTTTCTGGAAAGACTCTCCTTCCTCAGGTGAGATTATCTCAACTTCAAAATTCGAAGATCTTTCCACTACTGTGGATTCTGCTACCCTCTCCGTCCCGACTCTCTCATTCCCAAGACTTACCATAAAAAGACTGCCTAAGAGAAGTACCACCATAATCAAGCTCATAATTTTTGTAAATTGCATATTCATCCCTCATAGTATGATATGTTGACCCCATTGATCCCAAGAGCATTAATATAATAGCTGCAGGGATGATATATATTTTATCCAAGGAGAATCCCAAGTCATCCACTGCTAGTCAAAGACACTAAAAAAATCACTAAAAGTTGTGTTTTGACTATGATCAGAAAAAATGACTGAGCATCCCTATAATATAATAGAAAAAAATATGAAAAGGGTCTTTTGGATTTTTAATTGTCTATTCTGCCTGACAAATCACTATCATCGCTTTTTATACCGTTTTCCAATTCTTTTTGATAGTCCCTGATCTTTTTCTTGATTTCATCGTTTTTGAGTCCAAATATCTTAGCTGCTGCTAAGGCAGCATTTTTTGGTTCCAAAATCACCATAGGTGCAACTCCTGATGGCATCCTCAGTGAAGAATAGATGTCTTTGCCTGCGAAAGTGCTAGAAGTCGGCGGACAAGTTATAACGGGATTGTCAGTATTGGCGTCAACTACGCCACAAAGTGCATTCGATCTACCCGCTACTGCTATATAAACTACATCTTCTTCTTTGGAATCATATTCTTCAAGTACTCCAAGAGCGAACTCTGGAGCTTTATGTGCTGACGCTACTCTATACTCGTAATCTATTCCAAATCGATCTAGGTATTCGCCGATACCGCTTGCAAAGTCTTTGTCCTTTTTCGAACCCATTATTATAGGTACAATCATATTTTCAGCTCCTTTATTTTATTAGACCTTTTTTTTCCAATTCTTTATAATCGTTTTTGATCAGTTCATCAAGATCTTTAACGTCGAAGTGATCTTCTCCTGTCCAAGCATTACATGCAGCTTTGTACATATCTGAAACAAAGTCGATCAATCTCTTAGGTAATTCGGGAGGTTCTGGCCAATCTTCTTTTGGAAGATCATTATCTTTTGCTTCTTCTATCTTCTCACTCCACTCTGTTTCTCTGTAATATCTTCTTAACATCTCTTTACTCAACTTCACTCCTTTATATTCGAATCTATCCTCATCAAGTGTGCCTAACACATCTGCTAACATCAGTTCTCCGTTTCTATCTAATGCGGTCTCCATCTTACCATCCAAATGTTTCCATCCAAGTTCTTTTGCCCTCTGGTTGATAAAGTCATTTATCTCTAATGCTTTTTCCTTTATATGATCGATCCTGTTTTGTTTAAATCCAGTGTGGTCTCTTACCTCTTCTAGGTTTTTAAAGTACCTGTCAAATTTTTCGTATTTAGTACTGAAGTCAATTATCGGAGGGTCTAACTTTTCATTCACCTCAGGATATGATTCTAATCCTAGGTCTTCAGGTTCAATCTTACCTTTATCCAATCTTCTAAAAACAGAACTTCCTTCTCCCAGATAATTTCTGTAGATTATTTCAAGTGGAACCATCATGTTTTTAGGGTCTTCAGGCAATCCTTCGGTAATGACGTTCACCATCTTAACTTTCATCTTATCTCTGTCTTCTAACTCGATGAAGTGGGTTTTTGTGCCGTCTTTCTCTAATTCCTTGAAATTGTAAGCGCCCATCAAGCAGAGTGCTTCACCCTTTCCTTCTATTTCATCTGGCATCTCTCCATAGTCGAAAATACTGTACCTATCGCTGAACTCAAAAACTCCTACACCTTCTTTATCTTCTTTTGGTTCCTCAATGACCTTTAAATCTTTAACAGAGCCCATATTTTTCCTCAACCGTTGGATATTTAACCAGGGTATTTACATTTTTTGGACATGCCAAAAACTCTAAGTTAGAAAAGCCCATAAATCGATCTATGAGAGAATTAGAAGTAATACTTTTCAAAGACTTTGAAACTTTAGATGTATTTGGTCCCGTAGAAGTTATAGGAACTTTGGAAAATTTTGTAGAAGACCAGATCGAAATCGAGATGTATTCAGAGAAAGATAGTTTGACCAAAAGTAAACATGGTTTTGAAGTAAACACTAATCCAATTTCCAAAATCCAAAGCCCGAATATTTTATTGATTCCCGGGGGCGATGGTGTAAGAAAAGAGATAGAAAATGAAACTTTTGTAGATGAGATAATGAAGTTAGCGGAAAAAGCTAATTTCGTACTCACAGTATGTACTGGATCTGCTCTGCTTGCAAAAACAGGATTGATAGATGGAAAAAACGCTACTTCAAATAAAATAGCGTTCGACTGGGTTAAAAGTCAAAATGAAAAAGTGAGCTGGGTCCGGAAAGCGAGATGGGTGAAGGACGGAAAATTCTATACTTCTTCTGGAGTATCAGCGGGGATCGACATGACACTCGGTTTTGTTAAAGATAATTTTGGTGAAGAAGTTTCAAAAAAAGTATCTAAATATATCGAATACGAGTGGGATGAAGACAGAGAAAATGACCCGTTTTTGGACATGTCAAGCATCGATAAAATTTAAATCTTAGATGAACACCTCACCAAACATGAATCAAAGAATGGATGAACATCTTCCTTTTTTTGGTCTACCAGAGTTCGATGAGGGAAATTTTCGAGTTTTAAGTATTCCTTGGGACGATTCTTCTTCATATCAAAAAGGAGCGAGTGAAGCTCCGTCTAAAATAATAAAAGCGACTGACGGTTATCTTTACGAAAGTCTAACAGAGGATTTAACTGATATAAGCGAGAAATATGTGTATGAGGATCTAGGAGAAATAGAATTAGAGGGAGAACAATTCAATGACCTCATAGAAAAAGTCGATAAGAAGGTTAAAAAGGATTACCGAGAAGATGCTGTTTATCTATTCTTGGGAGGCGACCACTCCATAACCTATCCTATAATGAATGCTTTTGAGGAGTACATATCAGACGATTTTGGGATAATCCAGTTCGATGCACATCCTGATCTATATGATGAGTTAGATGGTGATAAGTACTCTCATGCCAGTCCTTTTCGAAGGATAATCGAAGATGGCATCATAGACTCAAAAAATTTGATTCAGATAGGGATAAGAGCTTCGACAAAAGAACAGAGAGCTTATGCTCAAAAAAATGATATAAAGCAATTTAGTGTCAATGATATATCAAAATTAAAAAACCTAGATATCGGATTCAAAAAAGCATATATCTCCATTGATTTAGATGTTCTTGATCCTGCATTTGCTCCCGGAGTTGGTAATCCTGAACCGGGAGGATTTTCTACAAGAGAGCTGATCGAGCTGGTAAAAAGTTTAGATGTAGAAGTCAAGGCTTTTGATATAGTAGAGTACAACCCTAAAAAAGATACCAGCAAAATAACGGCTTATGCTGCTGCTAAACTAATTAAAGAAATCCTTGGATTGAACTTTAAAAGAGATTTTTCAAGAGATAGTTTTTCCTGACGAAAGTACTCTGATCCATTAGATCGGATGGAAAATTTAAATGTCTAGGAACTTTTTACGATATTTATGTCGAATGAAAAAATAAGCGATGAAGAAGCTGCGAAGGAGGTAGAATTAGTCAGTAAAAGATTGGCTCTTTTACATCTTTCTTACGCCAAAACCCTGGTAGAAGAATTAGGCGAAGAAAAGGGTAGATCACTGGCATTGAAAGCTATCAAAAGATATGGTACTCATATAGGAAAAGAGAGAAGAAAAGAGATCGAGCAAAAAGGGTTAGAACCCACTGCCGAAAATTTTGCTAAAGGTAACGCTTTTCGCATACCTAAGTTTGGTATGCATGCGGACTTGGAATCTACTGAAGAGGGAATAAAACTATATGGTTGTGCTCTAGGGAAATTGTGGAGAGAGATGGGGGAAGAAGAACTTGGAAGGATCTATTGCTATGTAGACCCGGCTAAATACTTGGGTTACAATGAAGACATAGTTCAAATCCATCAAAAAGCGATGCCAGCTGGAGATAGCCATTGTCAATTTGAAGTTAGAGAGTCTACAGAAGATGAAAAGAAACTTTTTAGATCAGAAATAAAGGATTTCTTTGAAATAGACAAAAGATTGAAAAAGTGAATCAGTCTCTGAAATCCGCAAACCATTCTGTTGAAAAGTCGACAGCATCTTTCAGAGAAAAATACTTAGACTCTGCTGACCCCACATCGAGTTTTTTGACTGTACATTCTTCTTCGAACTCTTCACCTATCTTTTCGAACAGTTCATCTCTATATTTTATGTCTTTATATTCTTTCCAAATTCTTTTACCGTTTCTCTTGATCGCACTTTTTTCTGTTCGCTCCTCAGTACCAGGCGCAAGGTTCTCACCAAGATGGAAACACGTGTTTCTATCGTAATTAACACCTATCAAGAGAACGTAGGTATCTATATCATAGAGGCGTTGAAGTGGAGAGTCCTTGCCAAGCGGAAAGTCAAGAGGATGATCATCAACGATCAGGTCAGCGCTGGGTCCTTTAGCTGCGAAAGATACCACCGGATGAGAGCTCCTCTTCACTCCAGGCCATTTTCTAAATACTTCTGGTATCTTTCCGACACTTCCTACCGGTGTTATCTCGGGGTCAAAAGCGGGCATCTCCTCCCTCACTGTTTTCCACCATGACTCAGGTATGGGAGGATTTTCCCATCTCGACGGTTCAGAATTACCACCGGTAAAAGTGGGCATAACAAGCGTACCAGAAGAAAGTACTTTGAGCAGAGATCGGATAACAGCAACAGATCCACCACAGACCCAACCAATAGAACTGAGAGATGCATGCACGAGCAAGGTTGAATCTGCCTTTAAATTTAGTTCACTAAGGTCTTGATTTAGACTATTTATAGTTCTTAGATCAGGAGTTTTCTTTACTACATCTTCTTCATCCATATGTCAAGAATCTGAGATTATGGCATAAAAACCTTCCTAACTAGCGTTCTTTCACGGAACCGAGTTCTTTTGCCACATCGGTAAGGTTCAAACGTTTCAATGTTGTTTTCAGGGGGATACCTTCCTCGTTCCAACCTCTCGTATCGTAATATCTGTCTAGTTCCTCTTCAAATTCTTTCCTTGATAAAGTTTCACCTTCGGTAGGTCCGTATAGAACTTTGTCTTTGAAGAACCTATCAGGTAATCTATCATCTTCTCTACCGAATCCATTTTTAATGTTGAAAGCTTTAGAAAGGTTATAGGTTCTTTCTCCAACTCTCAAGAACTCGTCCAATTCCATATCTAGTCCTGTCACCGCATTGACTAATTCAAGTAAACCTTTATCCACCATCAGTCCTCTTGAGAACTTGCAAATTCCAGTTATATCGTAAAGCATCATCAGATCTTCCATCGATTTTAGGGCAAAGGCTTTGCCTCTCAATTCTTTTCGGTCATAATCCTTAAAATCCCAATATTCTCCGGCCATTTCAAGCGCGTATAGACAGGATGTAAGGTGATCTGCTCCTCTTGGAGCCACGGCAAAGGCTAAAGCCATACCTTTGACACCTCGGACTTCAAATCCCGCTGGCGGCATACCTTTTACGTGGATAGCGAACTTTTCAGACCCCTGTCCTAACTTTTTAGCGGCCTCGTAAACACCATCTCCTAATAATTCTCCGAGCTCGCCTTCTTTATGAGCGATCATTTTGAGTGTTTCCAGCATCGCCTCTGAATTGCCAAACTTCAAATCTAAATCTGTTTCGAGAAGTCCCTTTTCATATGCTTCCATCGCCCACGCAATGGTTATACCGGCAGAGATAGTATCTAATCCGAGCCTATCGCATATCTCGTTGGCTTTGGCTACCGCTTCGATATCATCGACTTCGCAGGCTCCACCCAATGAGTACTGGGTCTCGTACTCTGGTCCGTCGACTTCGATATCTCCATAGGGAGTGTCTTCTGCGACAAAATACTGGCTGCATGGTTTAGTACAGTAAGGGCATGGTCTTCTACCGTCTCTGTATTCAGCGGTCCAATACCTGGGATTTAACTCGATATATTCTTTATCTTCGTCTAATCTATCGTAGGCTCTTTTAAAATATCCCGCCTGCCAATTCTTTGTAGGGAAACATCCGAGTACTTCATTTTTGGCTTTCATCGCTTCTCCAGTTCCATATTCCATCTGATCTTCAGGTGAGAAGCTTTCATCGGCTGTTTCTCCTTGTCCCGTAGTTATCTTTCTCCATTTGCTATTAAGTTCGTCTAGCTTTTCTTTGTCAGCTATGGGCAGATCTTTAGTGCCTTTGATAGCTATGGCCTTCAAATTTTTGGAGCCCATGACAGCACCCCCACCGCCTTTACCTGCTTGACGATCTTCACATTCTATACCCGCTATTTTAGAGAGGTTCTCTCCCGCGGGGCCAGTTATAGCGGTAGAAACACCCTCGTACTCTTCCTTTATTTTTTCATCAGCCTCTCTGGTATCGAGCCCCCAAAGGTCCTCTGCCTTTTCAATTTTGACTTCTTCATCCTCAATAATTATCATCGATGGCTTCTTGGCCCTACCTTTAACTACTAAAACATCATATCCAGCCTTTTTTAGTTGGTCTCCTACCTTTGCACCTACAAGTGTCTTTCCATAACCTCCCGTTTGTGGTGCTTTGAATCCAAAAGTCGCTTTTGAAGCAGTAGGTATCTTGGGTCCAAGGAGAGTGCCGGGTGCGAGTATAAAAACATTCTCTGGATCTAAAGGATCTATATCAGGACCAACTTCGTCATATAGGATTTTGGTGGTAAATCCTGATCCGCCTAAGTATTTTCTTAAGAATTCATCTTTAAGTTTTATCTCATTGATCTCATCTTCATTAAGATCGATTTCTAGAAGTTTATTCCAATATCCGTCCATTTTATCGCCGTGGTATGAATCAAACACCGATTATTTAACTTTTTTTGGAACTCTTAGAATTTTTTATTCAGGTGCTCAATTTTCAATTCGATCCTTATCGAAAATTTTAACTACGGACATAAAATAATCTAGTCAGATGAAGACCACTGAAAGATGGCCTGATTTCAGATTCAATCTTGAAGAATTGGCAGGAGCTGTAGGTGATTATGGAACTTTGTTTCCTATCGTTTTAGCAGTGGCTGTAGTGACTGAAATCCATCTTGGACATATACTCTTTTTCTTTGCCTTGTGGTATGTTTTCACAGGTATCTACTACAAAAAACCGGTTCCAGTTGAGCCCATGAAAGCTATAGGAGCTATCGTGATCGCCGGTGAATTCACACATGGTGAGATAGCAGCCTCGGGTATCGTTTTGGGTATCTTATTCATAATTCTTGGATTTACGAAAGGCATGAAAATTTTGAGCGATAAAGTACCCAATAGTGTAATAAGAGGTATACAGCTAGGGCTCGCTCTAATTTTGATAGAAACATCGATAGATTTCGTTACAGAAGATCTTTTGATCTCAGGGGTCTCGATCGGCATAATTTTGGTTTTTTTTGTCGTAAAACAGTTCAAAGATCTGCCTGACGTCTCTTCTCTTGTCGTATTAGCCCTGGGCTTTGGTATAGGCTTTGCAGCATATGGGTTTCCGGGAATAACATTTCCTCCATCACCAACGATCTCTCTTCCTAGTATATCAGATATAGCCACGGGAACTTGGTTATTAGCTATTCCTCAGGCACCTTTGACTATAACCAACTCGATCTTGGCGACTTCTGTTTTGATGGGTGATCTATTCAAGAGAAAAACCGATCCAAGTAAACTTTCTAAAACTGTTGGTCTGATGAATCTGATCTCTGCTCCTTTAGGAGGGTTCCCTATGTGCCATGGTTCAGGAGGCTTGGCGGCTCAATACAGGTATGGAGCTAGAACTGGAGGTTCCAATATCATGAGTGGCTTGATATTGTTGATAATAGCTCTTTTCTTTGCCAGTCCTGCTTTCATTGAGATTCTTCCTTTTGCGATATTTGGAGCTTTACTCGTTTTCGTAGCTATCGAGTTGGGAAAGCATTCGTTCAAGACTGAGTCGTATATAGTAACTGGTGTGGTGGCAGTACTTTCTCTCGTACTTGATATTAGTGTTGGTTTCGTTGTCGGACTAGTTTTGTATTACGTTATTCAGAAAATGAGTGAAGATTGATCCTTTTTACACAAGATTTATTAATTGAAAAATAATGCTTCGAAATAGAATAGAGTTGTAATAATAAGAAAATTGGTGATATGATGTCAGGACATTGGGGAAAGTTATTGAGGATAGATGTTAGCGATGGAAGTACAAAAACTGAAGAACTCTCCGACGAATTTTTGAGAAAATTTGTAGGAGGAGCGGGTTTCACTACGAAGATTTTGTATGATGAGGTAGGAGAAGAGGTTGATCCCCTCTCTGCCGATAATAAATTGATAATGGCTCCAGGTCTTTTAGTGGGTCCCAAGGTGCCTACTGGTTCTAAGACTGCATTTGGATTTAAGAGCCCCTTGACAGGAGGCTACGGAAAATCGTTGGTTGGAGCTAAGATAGGCGATGAATTGAAAAAAGCAGGATATGACGTACTTGTAGTAGAGGGTGAAGCTGAAGAACCCTCTGTTTTAGTCATCGAAGATGGTGATGTTAAGATCGAGAGTGCTGATGAAATATGGGGAAAAGATACCCATGAAGCAGGTGAGATGATAAAAGAGAAGTATGGAGATGTAGAAACTGGAGTTATCGGTCCGGCCGGTGAGAAATTGTCTAAAATATCTATGGTCGAATGTAATGAGAGACAGGCTGGACGAGGTGGGATCGGAGCCGTTATGGGTTCTAAAAAACTCAAAGGCTTGGCTATAAAAGGTACTGGAGATTATCCCATCCATGATGAGGAGAAACTCGATGAATTGATCTCAAAATATAGAAAAGAGACGGCGGAACAAGGAGAAGTCGACATGAAATACGGTTCTGGTGAAGCTTTACATCCGTTAAATGTGGAGATAGGAGCCTTCCCGGTCAAGAACTGGGAAGCTGGTTATTTCAAAGATGCTTATGAAAAACTAGATGATCCGGAAGCTGGAAGGATAGATATAGATCCAAGAAAGTGGGTTGAAGAGTATCAAGAGGGAAGGAGTCCCTGTCCATATTGTACAAAGCCTTGTAGTCAGGTATTCAAGGCTGAGGATACCCCATACGGCGACATCGAGATTGACGGTCCAGAATATGAAACTCAATATTCATTCGGTGGATGTACTGGAGTAGACGATGTTGAAGCCGTTGCTAAGGCTAACGAAATATGTGACAAGATGGGTATTGATACGATTTCAGCAGGAGTTACGATAGCCTGGGCCATGGAGGCTTACGAGAAAGGTCTGTTAGATACGGACATAGATCTTGAATTTGGAAATGCTGAAGCGATGTTAGAAGCATTAGAAAGAATGGCTAAAAAAGAGGACGAATTGGGCGAAATCCTGTTTAATGGCGTTGAAGAAGCGTCGAAGAAAGTAGGAAAAGGCACCGAAAAGTTTGCTATCCAGATGAAAGGTATGGAACCTCCGGGTTATGAAGCTAGAGGCATGTTCGGCATGGGTCTTGCAATGGCAGTCGCTCCCAGAGGAGCAGATCATCTGACCTCTTGCGCTTATGCATTGGATTACGGTGGAAGCTTCTGGTATTTCGATGATTATAAGAGAAGAGATGTAGTTTCCAAAGGGTTCCCACTGAAGATGATGGAAGACTTGATGATGATCTTTGATGTAACGGGCATCTGTAAATTCTCTAGAGGTATCTATCTGGACAAGAACCAGGTAGGACTGGTAGAAGCGATGACAGGTTGGGATGTAAGTAACGGTGAACTGTTAGAAGCTGGGGAACGAGCACACAATGTTGCCAAGGCGTACAATGTGAGAGAAGGCTTTACTAGAGATGATGATGTCTTACCAGAAAGGATGTACAAAGAAGAAGTTCCCTACGGTCCAAATGAAGGCGCTAGAATAAAGAGAAGAAATTGGGAGAAAGCACTAGATAGATACTACACCGCTAGAGGCTGGAGTCTTGAAGGAGTGCCAACTAAAGGTAAGTTAGAAGCTTTAGACCTTACTGATGTAGCGGAAGAGATCGGCGCAACAAAGCAGTAAAATTTCTAAACCCTTTTTCTTTTTTTTGGAAACCAATGCTGAGTTTTAAGGCATATCTGAACTATTATCAGCATGACCGGAACTTCTATGAGCAAACCTGTTACCGCTGCTAGAGTTGCATAAGATTCTATTCCAAAGATAGTCACGGACATCGCGATCGCGACTTCAAAATGATTGCTCGTAGCTATTTGAGCGGAAGGTGCTGCGTCTTCGTACGTTAGACCTACTCTTTTGGCTGTCCAGTAGGAGATAATGAACATTATGATGAATTGGATGACTAATGGGATGGCTATCAGAAGAACTATAGTCGGTTGACCGAGGATCGTTCCGGAATGAGGAGAGACGATAACCACTATTGTGAATAAGAGTGCAACAACAGAAACATAATGCAGTTTTTCGGTGAAGTTATCAAACCATTTTTTTCCTTTTCTATCTATTAGGATCTTTCTGGTAAGATATCCCGCAGCTAGAGGAAGACCTATATAAGCGAGAACGCCAAAAGCGATCTGTCCAGCTGGAACACCTACTTCAGCACCGGGCATGTCAGCTATCGGAAGAAGTAAGATAGCGAGAGGAGCATAAAGCACTAACATCGAAAGAGAATTGATAGCTGTAACAACTATGGTGTGACCCATATTACCTCTAGATAGGTATGACCACACCAAGACCATGGCGGTACACGGCGCGATACCCAGCAATATCATCCCGCCTATGAGTTCACTGGTCATCTCGGGTGATAGGAATCGAGCAAATATGACCGCGAAAAACAGCCAAGATAAGCCGGCTTTCAAAAAGGGCTTAACGCCCCAGTTAAGACCTAGAGTAGTTGCGATAGGTTTTATCGTCTTTCCGGCTTTTATTATCTTCTGGAAGGGCGTTTGGACCATGATCGGATAGATCATCAAGAACAAGACTAAAACTACAGGTAGAGAATATCCTGAAATCTCAAAGGCTTCAAAAGTTTCCGTTAAACCAGGATATAGTCTACCTAGTATAAGCGCTAGTACCATGCTTAAACCGACCCAAACTGTAAGATACTTTTCAAAAAATCCTAATTCATGTTCTTCTTTCATTTTTAACAGATCTCCTCCAATCTATCTCCTAATTCCTTTCCCTTTTCGAGCAGTTCCAGTATTTCAGGTTCTGAAACTTTGTAGTATATCTTTTTTCCTTTTCTCTTTTTTTCGATCAATCCGCATTCCATCAATTCTTTCAAATGA
Source organism: uncultured Thermoplasmata archaeon (assembly GCA_964602715.1). Classification (GTDB taxonomy): domain Archaea; phylum Thermoplasmatota; class Thermoplasmata; order Halarchaeoplasmatales; family Halarchaeoplasmataceae; genus Natronoplasma. The sequence goes on from CAZRSB010000030.1 coordinate 18,866, forward strand.
TGGCTAACCAATGATTGTTCCAATTCTAAACATCCTGCTATATCATTTACGCATTTACGCTCGTTCCCTATACAGTATATGATCCGCCTGCGATTTCTACTGCTCAAACACTTGTATAAACGATCGTTCATATGAATGAATAATCATATGTGTTTTAAAAATATTACGCATCGTTTCGAAGAAGATTTGATCATCCTAAAATTAATTGGAACAAGTTACCCAGCAAAAACGCTACTCCGATGGCGATAAAAAATGCTGATACCCAAGCTAGTATAGTTATAGTGATCTTTTTTTTACCTACACCGCTTTTTCCCACAACGAGCCCGCTTCCGATGGTGGCTGCGATGGTTGCCTGGGCGAAGGAAATAGGAACACCCAAGAAGACACCGATCTGAGCTAAGAACGCAGCTGATCCAAGAGCTGCTATCGATCTCCTTGGACCCATATTGGAATATTCGAAAGAAACCGCATCGATGATCTTTGGAGCTAAAATCCAAGCTCCAACTAAAATCGAAAAGCCTCCTAAAGCCAGAAGCAAAGTGGTGTTGTAACCGAAGGGCATAAGGGGTCCAACAGCTTTACCCACAGAGTTGGCCCCAGCGGTGTATGCCAAAAATAAGGCCATGATGAAAGTGAGATATTGGACCATTTTTTTACTTTCTTTTTTTGGGATGTATTTTACTAGTAACCATGAAATACCGAACCCCATAACGATCGCAAAGATAGGAACGAGTGCCCAGTAACCGATTATGAGTTGGATCGTGCCCCATCTTATGCCATCTCCGAAACTTAATGCACTGCCTATCACTGATCCTACAACTGTGAATGCTGTCGGCATAGGATATTTTGTCAGCACACTTATGATCACTAAAACTGACGCTACTAGGAGAATTACAAAGGCCTGTAAAGGTGAAATGCTTCCAAATATCATGTTTTCTCCGATAGTAGCGCTCACTCTACCTCCCTGAACTATCGCACCTATACATGCTGCGATCCCTCCTAAAAGAGCTGCCTTTAAGACTCCCGTTACTCCTGAGGAAGTGACTGGACCAAATGCTGACGGGACAGGCGTCGCTCCAACAGCTATCCCCATAAAAATAGCAGAGATGAAAGCTAGAATTATTATGACATCGACCATCTCGTCACTTCCCAAAGCCTTCCCTTATCTTATCCCTAAGTTTTTCATCAGGTATATTAACGGTCAACATGTATTTATTGTGGCCTATTTCCTCTAAATTGACGGAAAAGTGCTCAGTATTAAAATAGTAAGGATTGAATTTCAACATTATCTTTTCATATATCGTTCTCTCTAATTTTCGTATAGATTCGAGGGATTTTGCACCGACTAATCTATTTATGCATTTTGAAGCATCTTTCAGTTCTTCGGGCGCAGACTTTTCCTCATCGGTCGCGCTTTCGATAGTTTTCTTCACCTTCTCACCAGCTTTATGAAGTTCTTCACCGGTCCCGTTAAAATTTTCCTCAACTTCTTGTTCCTCTACGGTGGCATCTTTAGCAGTTCGCTCTGTGATGTCTTTTTCATCTTCTTCTTCTCTAGGTCTCCATTCGTGGTAATTTTCAATTGACTCTTCGTACTCTTCTTTGGCCTCTTCTCCAGCTTCTTTTTCTTTTTGTTCATAACCGTCCTTTAGAACGGTCTCCAATCTTCTAGCAAAATCGCAGATATCGTCCCAATCACCCTCCAATTTTATACCAGAGTGGGTCTCCACTGCATTTTCCTTACTCATTGAGATAGCTATGTAATAATTATAGTATATAAAACTTAGGGTACGACTCCTAAATTTCAGATTTGATCACTGGATATAAATACAGTTCCATTCTAGGACTAATAATCAGAATAAATGTCATACATCAGGTGGTCTGATTTTATTTTTTAATATTATACAGTCCGGAAACCCTACTTTTCCATAAATTTATGGGAATTTCCGGACAACGTTTAAATAGACTCAAAAAGGTAGTTTGAATAAATTCAGGAGGCTCCTCCCTATGGTTGTTATAAGAAAAAGATTGTTTGAAGATGAAGAGGCTGTATCTGAGGTTGTTGGAACTATTTTGACTCTGGCTATCACGATGGTGCTTTTTACCAGCGTGTTTGCCGCAGTTCTTTCGATGGAAGGTCCAGACTCACCCGATCATGCCGATTTTTCGACTGAATATCAGGACACTGATGTGGATTTCACTCTCAGTATAACCCATGAGAGTGGTGATTCATTGGATTTGTCTGATACCGGTTTTTGGATACTCTGGCATGAAAATGGTGATCGACATGAAGAACAGTATTATTTTGGTGATGATGAAGTAATTGAAGACGAGATAGATGGTGATGAATGGGAAGTTGATGAGGTAGTTGAGATAGAGGATGTTGTGGAAGAGGTAAATTTTGATGCTGTTGAAGAAATAGAGCTTACTATAAGAAATACAGATACTAATCAGGTGATCTACAGTACGGTTTTACACGAAGCTGAGCCCGTGGAATTAGAGATCAGATCAGCTTATGTTAAGTACGAGTATGATTGGAGGAATTATGCGGAGCCGGGGGATGAAGTGGATATAAGAGCTAGATTCGAGTCCAGTGAGGATATAGCTATTGAGGCTTTAAACGTCAGTGTTGAAGCCAGGGAAGAAGTGTTTACAAAAGGACAAACACAATATAATATGAGTTATCTTTCGGGGAATTTATACAACCGGACATTAGAAGTATCCTCGGAAGTTAAGGGGCAAAGACCCAGCCTTAGGATAGTTGCAGAATACGATGAAAATGTTACTGAAGAGTACGTAGGCTTGAACGTTGGTGATGAAAAAGTAGACTTATACCGTCCAGACCTACAGATCGGTGATATTGATTTTGAACCAAGGTCTCCAACCCATGGTGATCGATTCACCCTAACAGCAAATATCTACAACCAAGGGCGTCATAATTTTACTGCAGATTGGCAGATCAATGATAATGATGTAGAAGTTTACGATAGCGAAGAAACTTTTTCACACGGTCCAGCACCGACTCAAATAGAAGCTACATGGGAGCTAGAAGGTGATGGGGACCGTGAGATAGAACTTATTGTCAATGATACTTTGATAAGGGAAACAGACAACGAACGGATCGAAGATGTTGAACCTGAGAACAATAGAAGAAGTATTGAGATAACTGTCGATCCTCATGTTTTGATAGTTAGAGATACGGTCCCTGATGGATCGAGAGAGGTACAATTGATGATAAATGCTTTAGAAGCACTGAATCTGCAGTACTCTGTAGAGGATATAAGTGAAGATGCTTTAGAAGAAGATAATGGTTTACCAGGTAGGGACGACTTCAATGAGTCTACAGTTGTTGTATGGATGACAGGAGAAGAAACAGTAAACATAGATGAGGATGTGGATGAAGAATTAAATAAATACATATCGGAAGACGAAGGAGCTTTGTGGTTGATTGGATCCGCGTTTGATGATGCGGAGTTTGATGAATTACGAAGTAAGTTAGCTATCGATGATGGGTACGATGATCTTAGCACATATGATGGTGATGAAGATGAATTAACACTATCGCCAGGCGGTGAAAATGGTACTTATGGCGATTTCGATTACGATGTTGCCTTACAAGATAGTGATTTGATTATAGACTCTGATAATCATGAGGCTGAAGAAAAGAATACATTGGTAAATAATACTAATGTTTTTGGAGCAGGTTATGATGAAGGATATCTGTTTAGCTTGAGTTATGAAGAAAATGATGGGTACTATCCTCTTGAAGAGGGGACTATCAAAAAGGAATTGGTAGATGCTTTTGATGACGAAGGTTATGACGTTGACCACGATGCAGACCTTTCTCAAAAAGATCATGATAAGTGGGAGGTAATAGAAGATGAAGATGAAGGTGAATATTTTACAATCATAATAGACGGAAATGAGCTAGAGGTATACGATGATGGAAAAGGTAATAGAACAGCCATAAACCCGTTCTTGTTTGAAAGAGTGATGGATCCCGGTCAGAGAAGTAACCTAGCGTCTGAAGTCATCGGTTGGATATCAGGTGTTGAATCAAGGACAGGTGTTGATGTGGCAGTTACATCTCAACATATAGAGCCAGCTTCACCCATGTATATGGATGAGATCACGATCACTTCGACTTTGAGAAACAATGGTCCAAGAGATCTTTTTGTTACTGTGAGGGCTGAGAGAAATGAGGGGGAAGAGGTATTGGAGCCAGAGGGGGAAGACAGTGTTTTCCTGGAAGCGGACGGCGGAACGAACACCACTACTTTTACATGGAAAGCGGATGAATTGGGTGTCCATGAGTTCATCGTCATTGCTGATTATTTCAACGAGATCGATCAGGTCAACAGAAGAAATACTGATATAAGATACAAAGATCTAGATGTAACTGACGATAGAACTGAAGTCAATGTACATTATTCCACACTTGTTGTAGATGCTGATGGCTCTCTAGACGATAATGAAGAGTATTACAACCAAACTGCAGAACTTATAGATATTTTTGATAAGCTCGGTCATCCAAGACAGGAAGATATAGAACCAGGAGATGACGAGATCTATCCACAGATATATGAGAACTTTATAGTTGAAGATCCTGGAGAGGAAGATGGTCCTGATCTAAGGACGATGAGGGAGTACAATGCCGTGATATGGGTGACGGGCGAAAGGGAAAATGATCTTTTCAATATCAGTAATATGAGAAGTTACTTAAGGTTTTCACCCCATGCTGGAGGAGCAAATCTGTTTTTATTTGGCGAGAACATACTAGGTTATTTGCATAACGAGGCTGAAGATAACGAAGATGCAGAAGATTTACTTTATGAGTTGGGCATAGATAATGATACTATTGAAAGTGGTGGAGCTTCACCTGATAAGTTGATCGGACAGGAAGATAATCCACTTTCCCACGGTCTAGGATATAGATATGATTCAACCGAGATGGACACGTTTGAAATAGATGATGATACTCCTGATGCCGAAGTACTGTTCAAAGATGGTGATGACAACAATATAGCTTCCATACGTGATGATGAAGAATCGGAGATCAAGGCTGTTTACATGGGCTTGAATCTGAGTAGGATAAAAGGACCTCTTGTCGATCAATCGTCTTATGACGACTGGCCAGCGGGAGATGTTGAGCTTGGAAAAGATAATGCAGTCCATGAATTGATTTACACCACGATGTGGCAGTTTGGAATTGAGGATGATAGGACGGAATTAAGAGTTGTAGACCAAGATATAGTGATGCCCGAGAATCCTCATACTGGTCGTTCATATGAGATAAGGGCTGAGATACAGAACATCGGTTATGAAGGAGCTTCAGCTTTGATAAGGGTGAAAGATGGCGAAGATTACATCGAATCTGAGAGCGTTTACATAGATGGCTCTACAAGAAGTTCTGATCCAGGAAGTGATTACTTCACCGTAGAGCCAGGAACCACTCAGATGGAAGTCACTTGGAGACCAACTCATGCAGGTATAAGGGACATAAGGGTCAGGGTTGATCCACTGAGAGGTACAGAAGAGATCGATACAAGTGGAGAGGGAACACAGTGTGAAGATGACAAGCTGATGGAATTCAACAATCAGGCTGTGATCGATCATCCTGTTTACTTTTTCCACGATGATATGGAGACAGGCGAAGAATGGGATCACGATACGAGAGAAGTCAATATCGATGGTTCCGGACCTATAGACTTTGTTGATCGTGATGTTAGTGGTTCAACTAATGTTGGTGGAGAATGGGATGACTATTATTCTGGTATGACTCATTGGGATGACGATTTCGATGCAGATCAAGGTTATTGGTCTACCGGAGAAGATGAAGATATCTCTGAGTTTACCGATAACGCTTACTATTCCTCTCCAGAATCTTACTGGATGCCGGAGACGAGAGCAGGCGGTACAGGAGAGCGAGAGCCGATCGATATGGT
>CAZRSB010000031.1:0-22243 GCA_964602715.1 uncultured Thermoplasmata archaeon
ACATCTACGCCTAACAGGAAAAAGTCCTTTTTCCTGTGGTACAGAGGAATTTGTTCCAAATTCCTCGAATAGAGAGGAAAAGTACGAGGTTTTGAAGAAACTTCGCAATAAGCGTGAAAGAGTCGCCGAAGACTACGATAGGAAACTGGCTAAACAGTTCGCCGAACTGTTGCCTGACGGTACGGCAGTGTTCTTCGGCAATCCAAGGGATATACGATACAACAAGTACAAAGGAAACGGCGACAAAGCAGGTAGAAAACTCCTACATAACTGGTCTTTCAGTAGGATAATCGACCAGTGTATGCTGAAATTGATTGAAACTGGTAAAATTGGTGAGAAAATAACTGAATGGAACACTTCAAGACTTCATTATAAATGCGGTAAGCAGGTGGAAAGACCGTACAATAATTCTTTTCAACGGATCAAATGCTCTACGTGTGATGATGAACTTGACGCGGAATTCAATGCGTCAATCAACATCGCTGTGAAGGGTATATCCCAGTACAGCGATAAGTCCATTGAGCTAGATAACTTCTGGCAAAACATGGCGGGGGCTCGTTCAGGAATCACAGATTCCTGCGATCCAGAGGAATTGCATGCAATTCCTCGAATATAGATGAACTAGCCCGAACCATGGATGATTCTGAGGTAGAACCTCGGAGTTACACGGAACTAGTTCCGTGAATCGATGGAATTTGCAGTCAAATTCCAGTAGAGAGCATGGAAGCTCCCGGCTTTAGCCGGGTGTAGTTCACAAAAGATATTTTTTACCTGTTTATGGGGCAAATTTTAATAAAAACTTCAAACTTATCAGAGAATAGGAGTATCATGGAATTCGGGAATAAACCAGATGGTCATGATGATAAACTACCGTTAATTAATCGCGAGGATGAGTTAGATGAATTAGAGCACTATAAAAATCAAGTGAGGTCTGGAGAAGGTAAAACAGTTATTTTGGAGGGCGAAACTGGTGTTGGTAAAACCAAATTAGCAGAAAAAATTTTAAGCATCTGTGAAGATGAGGGATTTACTGTTTTAAGAAGTAAATGTTTATACTACGAAAGTTCAGAACCATATCTTCCTTTTTATGATGTCTTGGAAGAGCAAATCCAAAAGAAAGAGGAAGAAGATGCCAAGTACGGAATGGGTTTAGCTCTCTCAGGCTTATCATCTTCTTCTGATTCAGCTCCGATGAGCTTGATGGGTGGTTCTGAAGTCTCAGATAAAAGTTCGGCAGAAACTTCGATAGCGGACCAGAGAGAGTTGATGTTCAACAGAATATCTGATATTTTGATCGAATTCTCTGAAGAAAACCCAGTGGCTTTTTTTTTAGATGATCTACACTGGATCGATGAGTCATCAGCTGCCTTGTTGCATCATCTTGCGAGAAGAGTTCCAGAAAATAAAATTTTTTTATTTGGAGCATATAGGTTTGATGAAGTGAAATATAGCGACAAAGAACTTCCCTTTGAAGAAGTTTTAAGAGGAATGAAAGATGAAGATTTAGTGAGAATAATAAAAGTTTCTAGATTGGATCAATTTTCTGTTTCTAAGTTCATCTGTGATTATGTAGGGGTTGATGATATTCCTGATGACTTCACTTGGACTCTTTACAGGGAGAGTGAGGGTAATCCCTTTTATTTATCTGAGATTTTAGACGAAATGTTGAGAGAAGGTGTTTTTGAACCAGGCTCATATCTTTGGAAATCAGGGGATGAACTCTCGAACATATCAGTTCCTACCTCGATAAAAGAGATGACTTCTAGAAGGATAGAGAAATTAGATAGAAATCAGAAAAAGGTGATCTATTTTGCTGCTCTAATAGGAACTGAATTTAATTTTGAATTATTAGAAAAAGTGATGGATATAGATGTTGTACAACTCTTAGATATAATCGAAGAACTTGTTGACCAAGGAATTATTGAAGAGATGGAAAGCTCAGAAAACGAGATGTATAAATTTAATCATCTGCAAACTAGGACATCTTTGCTCGAAGAGATGGGTAGAAGTAGAAAGAGGGTCACTCACAAAAAGATTGGAGAGGCGATGGAGGAATTTTACTCAGATCAGATAAATGAACATCTTTATGATCTGAGCAGACATTTTTATAAAGGTAAATATTATGATAAAGCATATGAATATTCATTGAATTCTGGTGATGAGGCCCTGAATGCACTCGATGTTCCTAGGTCTATCGAATTTTATGAAAGAGCGTTAGAATCATTGAATAAAGCACGTGGTTTAAAAAATAAAGATAAGAAGGAAACAGAGCTCCTGGTTAAGATCGGCGAACTCTATTTTGATATGGGCGAGTCGGAGAAATCTAAAAAGATGTTTATTGATCTTCTTGAAAAGGCGAAGTCTTTAAAAGATGATGAATTGAAGGCCTTAGCACTAAGACGCTTGGGACACTCATACAAAAATTTAGAAGACTATCAAAAGGCTAAGGATTATTTTGAAGATGCTATTGAATTATGTCAAAAAATTGATGATCTTAAAGGTTTAGCCGAAGCTTATAGAGGTATAGGTTTTGTATGGTGGAGATCAGGAGAATACGAAAAGGCTAGAGAGCATTATCAAAGAGCAATCGAATTCGCTAAAAAAAGTGGTAGTAATAAAGAACTAGGTTTAAATTATATTGATTTGGGAAATGTTTTTGCCCAGACAGGGAAGCATGATAGAGCGATGAGCCTCTATCAAAAGAGTATACCTATTTTAGAGTCTTTGAAATTGTATGATCAGATAGCAAGAGTACATAACAATCTAGGAGATCAGTACATGAAAAAAGAGAAATATGACAATGCCATAAAACATTTTGATAAATGTATTGAAGAATCTGATAAAATAGGAAATGATGTTCTGTGGGCATGGGGTTCTTTCAATGCTGCAGAGGCTTCGGTTAGAAATGGAGATATCAACAACGCTAAAGAGTATCTAAAAGGTATCCCGGAGCTGATGGATGAACTAAGAGAGAGCTTGGGAGTTGCATCTTCTTTAAGGGTAAAAGGTATGATCATCAGAGAGGAAGGAGATTTACAAAAAGCGATAAATTTGTTTGAAAGATCAAAGGAGATAATGGACGAGATCAAAGTTCCTTTAAATAGGGGTGAAGTTCTATTGGAATTAGGTGAAGTTTATAAAGAAAAAGGAGATTACGAAAAAGCGAGAGAAAATCTATATGAAGCAAAAGATTGTTTTGGAAAAGATAATGCACCAGAGTCTTACCTCGAAAGAGTTGAAGATAATATTGACGAGATTGAAAGTAATTAAAAAGAATTTAAGTAGAAGAAACCTAATGGGTTATATATATGCCTAGGAAAAAAGGAGAGCAAAAGTCAGAACTTGTAGCAACCAGATTAACACCGCCATTAAAAAAGGCCGTGGAAAGAGAAGCAAGAAGAGAAGGACGAGATGTTTCTGAGTGGATTAGAAATCTTTTGATTGAAGAACTCAGGGAGAGAGGTAGTCTTCCTGAAAGACTTTCATTTGGTGAATTGGAGGAAAACAGATGAAAAACAGGGTTTCAACAGGTGTCGAAAAGTTAGATGATCTTTTAGGTGGTGGATTTATCCAAGGATCTTTCGTTCTTTTATCTGGTGAACCAGGTAGTGGAAAAACTATGCTGTCAAATTCTTTTATCAAAGAAGGTTTAACGAAAGGGCAAAATTGTATTTATGTAACATTCGTAGAACCAGAGGATAAAATATTTTCTTATGGAGAAGAATCTGGTATAGATTATTCCGATTATGAAAGAAAAGGTAGATTCAAGATATTGGATAGGCCAGTAGGAGAGGAAATGCACGTGGAAGATCTTACCACCGAGATCGTTGATGAAGTAAACAACTTAAATTGCGATAGACTTGTTATAGACAGTCTCTCAGCTTGGATTCTTGGTTTTCCTGAGGGACAAAAAAAGAGAAGACTCGTAAGGACTCTTTCACGACTTTTAGATAGGATCAATTGTACTTGGATAGGTATCGTTGAAAGCACACCAGCAAGGTCTGATCCTGCATTTGAAGAATATCTAGCTGATTCAGTTATATATTTACAAACAAAATTCAAAGATGATATGTTGAAAAGAGAATTGAAGATCTTTAAGATGAGAGGTAGTGAACATTCGAGAAGATCACATAAATATCAAATAGATGATAAAGGCATACACATATTAGGTCCTAAAAATGAAGTATGACGAGTAAATATCAACAAATTATTTATTAGATGATTGAATAGAATAAGATGGCGGTTAGGTTCGATAAAATGAAGATACTGTTTGTAGATGACGACAAATTGTTATTAACTCAAACCAAGATATTTCTTGAAAGGGAAGATTACGATTTTAAAGTAGATACGGCAAGAACGGTAGATCGGGCTTTGGAGTTGTTAGATGATAATGAATATGATGCCGTTGTATCAGATTATAAGATGGAAGAAAAAGATGGATTAGACCTACTTGAAGATATCAGAAAAAAAGGAGATAAAATACCATATATCATGTTCACCGGCAAAGGAAATGAAAGGGTAGCTCAAAGAGCTCTGAATTTGGGAGCAAATAGATATATAAGGAAAAAAGGTGATGCTCGTTCACAATATAACAAATTGGCTAAAGCTCTGTTAGAAGAGGTCAAAAAAGTCTAAATATAAAGAAAAATAAACTCCATACATTGATCTATATCTTCCATAAACTATATTTTAGGTGGAAAACCAATGAAAGTTCTCGTGATAGGCTTAGAAAATGAAATAGTCAATTCTTTAGAAGATTATGTTAAGAGCCAAGATAAACTATATTTTGAATTCGAGGTATTTTGTAGTATAGAAAATGCCCTTGTAGCTCTTGATGAAAATAAATTCAGTGTTATAATCTCTGATTATCAGATAGGTGATGAAGATGGATTGAGTTTCTTAAAAAAAGTTAGAGAAACAAGTGAAATACCCTTTATATTTTTTGCGGAGCTTCCTGACAACGAGGGTATTAAAAAAGCTTTAAATCTAGGTGTCGATAAATTTATTGAGAAAAATATAGATAAAAAAGAGTGTTTAGAAGGGTTAACTGAAATTATCATTAAAGAGGGCAAGTCTTGGGAGAAGGAAAAAGAAAAAAGGAAGTCAGAAAAACATTTTAGAGAAATATTCAACAATATAGTGCGAAATGTGACCGAGAGGAGAGAAGCTGAAAAAGCACTTCAGGACAGTAAATCAAAAATTAAAAAGATCCATCAGCTAGCTGCTGAATTAGCAACGTGTGAAAAAAGAGAAGAAGTTTATGAAGAAGCATTGGCAACCGCTAAGAACATACTAAAATTGGATGTTTGTGCCTTTGTAGAAAATTCAAATGAGAAGTACAATATCATCGAAGTTCTACCGGAAGAACCTCGGGCTCATCATCTTGTTGAAGAGATCAAAAATGAATCTTCATTTTTAGATCAGATTATTGGAGACCAAGAAATTCGTTTGATAGAGGATCTACTTGAAATGGAGCATGTAGATTTAGAAGATGAACTCGAGTATACCTCTTGTCTCTTTCTACCCGTTGATGATTTTGGAATACTTGTTGGCCTCTCTAGAAAGAAAAATCATTTCGTCAAATCAGATTTGGAGTATATTGAGTTATTAGTGGATCATATTTCAGAGTCATTGAAAAGGATAAAGATAAGAGAGAGAGAGGAGTTCTTTCATTCTCTTTTGAGACATGACGTCGCTAATAAAATACGCGTAACAGATGGATTTGTAGATCTTTTACAGGAAACAGAATTGGACACGACTCAGGAAGAATATGCTAATAACGCTAGGATCAGTATAAAAGATGCGATGAGGATAATAGAAAAAGTAAGGACTTTCAAAGAGCTCAGAAAGATAGATAAGAGAGAAATCAAGTTGACAAAAGTTCTAAAAAGATCCATCGATGCTTTGAGACCCTTAGCTTCAGAAAAAGATATAGAGATCAAATTAGAAGACATCTCTGATGAATATGTTAAAGCTGGTAACCTTCTTGAAGAAGTTATATCTAACATCATAGAAAATTCCATAAGACATTCTGAAGGAACGGTCGTAAAGATCACTCAGGAGATAGAAAATGATGTTATTGTTAGAATAGAAGATGATGGTATCGGTATCACTGATGATGAAAAGAAGAAAATTTTTAGGAGAGGTTATAAAAAAGGTGAGGGTGCAGGGAGTGGTTTAGGTTTGTATTTAGTAAAAAGGATCCTTGAAAATTATGATGGATATATTCAGGTTAGAGATTCTTCTTTCGGTGGAGTTAGATTTGATATAAGGTTAAAAAAGACATAAGATCTTCAGTTTAAGCTTTTTTAAATTCGAGTTCGAACTTAGCACCACCCATTTTAGAATCACTCACTTCTATATCTCCTCGATATCTGTTAATGATCTCTTTGACAAGATATAGCCCTAAGCCACTTCCAGCGTGTTTTCCACTTTTGAAGCCCTTTTTGAAGATCTTGGTCTTCATTTCTTCAGGTATGCCTTTACCGTTGTCTTCTACAGTGCATCTCACGATGTCCTCTTCTTGTTCGATCTCAATCTTCACTTTACATCCTTCTGAGTGAGCTACAGAATTACCTATCAGATTAGTGAATAATTCTCTAATTACAGGTCCACCTGAAATAACAGTATCGGTAGGATCAGAAATAGTTTCGACTTCAAATTCAAAATCATCAGCAACATCTTTGATCTCATCTATAACATCATAAACCACTTGCTCTAGGTTGATCTCATAGGTCTCTTGCTCTTTCAATTCCCTCATAGTTTCTACTTTATTGATTATATTTTTTTCTTCATCGACCACGTTTTTTGCTTTTTCTACAAGTTCTTCGACCTCATCTTTTAATTCAACATCTTTCATCAACTGGAGATAACCATTGATGAGCTTTACTTTGTTTTTTAAATCATGTCTTAGAAGGGAGTGTAAAAAATCCTCCTGTTTTTTTGCTTCTATCCTGTTAAGTATTTCAGCAACATGGCTCATTAAGATCTCTGTTAACTCCAAATCAGTTTTATCAAATTTCCCCTTCTCTTTTGATATCGCCTGAAAAACTCCGTAATCACCTATAGGAACACTGATAATAGATATATACTCATCTTTTACTGGTTTTGCATCTGGATCCGCTTGAACGTCATCTAAAATGAAGCTCTTTTTCTCTAAAAATGTCTTCCCAGCTAATCCACCTTCTTCAGGTTTCCAGGACTCAACACCGTCCTCATCCATCTCACTCGAAATAGCTTTTGGGGTAAGTTTTCCCTCTTCATCTAAAAGATCTATTGTACATTTTGAAAAATCCATAATTTTTTCAGCAGTTTTAGCGGTGATTTGACAAATCTCTTCTTCCGACACAACTCCTACAAGCTCCAAGGCCACATTATGCAATTGTTTGAGCTGTTGTTCCTTTCTTTGTAGTTCACTGGCCGTCTTTTTTCTTTTTGAGATATCCTTGTAGACAGCCAAATGATGTGTGTGATCCAAATAATCTATAGATTTCGCAGTAATCGATACGTATACCCTCTCTCCTTCCTTTGTCAATCTAACAGTTTCATGATCAAAATATCCTTCTTCTTTAGATTTTTCATCCAGTTTTCGAGCTTCTTGGAGTTTTTCTTTTGGTACAATCAATTCATTAATGTTTTTTCCCAGGATTTCTTCCTTTTTGTATTTAAAAAGAGATTCAAACCGAGTATTTATATCTACAATCTGAAAATTTTCATCGATCTCAACAGTAGCCTCCGGGTTATCTTCAAAAAGGGTTTCGAATCTGTTCTGTTTTCTTTTTAGTTCTTCTTTGATTTTTTTTTCTTCAGTTATATCTTTGAGGATGGCCTGGTAAAATTTTTGGTCGTCTATAATCAATCTATTCAAATTCACTTCGGCATCAAATAATTCTCCTTCAGTGGTTTTATGTCTCCATTCAAAAACCTTTCTATCTTCTACAATTTCAAAGAACTCTCTTGCTTTCGCTTTTGATTCTTTGCCGTTAGGTTGTACCTTTGGAGATAATTCGTGTACCGTTTTACCTAAGATGGTCTTTTCATCACAGTCAAACATCTCTAAGGCTTCTTTATTAAAGTCTGTCACCTTAAAATCCTTAAATATCAAAATTGCATAGTTAGCTTTTTCAAATAAATTACGATATCTTTTTTCACTCTGTTTTAATTTTTTCTCTGCTAAAATTTTTTCCCTTGCAAAATTCAAATTATCACTTATATCCTCTAATAGATCGATCTCTTTTTTTGAAACTTCTTTTTTAGGAGGCAAACAAACTGAAAGGATACTCATCACTTTTTTATCATCAATGAAGGGAATAAAAATGGATGAATGATCCTCATCATATTCTAAATAATCACAATCATAACAGGATTCTTCTACACTTTTGATTGTATGAAATTCTTTTTTATCTATAACTCTTCTTATACATGGAGGAAGATCAATTTGTTTGCTAGGATGAGATTCCCATTCTTTTTTTGAGTGTTCTCCACAATGTGCTATTGGTTTTAAGACATCGTTTTTATTTCGTATCGCTATTTTCACATCTAAATAATGTCTTGTTTTAAGCAGTTCTTCACAGGTCTTTTGAAGTAATGGTTTCAAATCTGATTCCTGAGCAATGATCTGGTTAACGTTTTTTATTGCTTTGCGAAGAGATTCCATCTCTTCAACATTTTTTTCAGCTTCTTTTTTTTCGGAGATATCAACTGTGATACCAAACCTCTCTTTGATTTCCCCATCTTTAGATTTGAGAGGAAAAACTGCATTTCTAAAAGTTTTTTTCTTTCCATCCTTTGTTATTATTTCGACCTCATACCACCTGTCTTGTAGTTTTTGGTGATCCAGGTCTTCAACGAATTTTCTACTCTCTTTAGTCAAAAGGTTCCGGGAGTTCATCCCAATCAATTCTTCCTGGGAGTAACCATGCATATCTGCAAAAGACTTATTCACAAAAGTTATCGTATTTGAAAGATCTTTGATATAAAATCCTTCTTCAGCTCTTTCAAAAATTTGAGTAAGTAGTTTGTTTTTTCTTTCTAGAGATTTCTCTGTTCTATAATGAGTCACTTCTTGATGTATTGCATCCGCTAGAACACCATATTGACTTTTAGGATCAGCACTTTTTTTTATATATCTATCTGCTCCCATATTCAGAGCTTCCATTGCGATTTCTTCCCTTCCTTTGCCTGTAAAAAGGATGAAAGGTATGTCTAATCTCTTTTCTTTTTTGATCTTTTTTAGAAATTCTATCCCATGGATTTCAGGCATTAGGTAATCGGATACTACTGCATCAAACTGTTTTTCTTCAAGTAGTTTAAGTCCTTCCTTTGCCGATGAGATGGCTGTGACTTTTATTCTTTCGCATTCTCTTTCTAAAAATAATTTTGCCTGGTCCATAACCCCTTCTTCGTCATCTACGAAGAGTACTTCGATGTTTTCCATCAAATAACCCTATTAAAATTGGAATTTAAATACTCATTTATGAACTTTATTCTCGATTATCAACAATCACTTTTGATGTTGTTTCAGAGTATCATTCTACGTCTTCGAAAATGATAAGTTCTTCTGGATCGTTATTTAAAATATGACTTTTAATTGATTGCCTGATTTTTAATAAAGTATTTTAATTATTAATATAAATATATCATATTCAATTCATCGACCCTATATATTTAATAAAAGAAAAACGTTTTATGATTATGGTCGATATCATCGAAGAAATATTACCATTACACCTAAATGACGGATATATTGAATTGATAGAGGGGAAAAAAGCAATTTGCTTGGTTGATGGAGAACACTATCCTCCCGTGACCAAAGCTACTCTAGATGTTCTAGGAGAAAAAGGTGTCACAGTGAAAGCACTAGTTTTCTTAGGCGGAACAGAAAAGATAGAAGACCCGATCAAAGAATTGCAGGGAAAAGAACAAAGTAAAGATTATAGAATATATGCAGGTGAAGAAAATAATAGGATTGATCATATAGAGAAGTCTATAATTGAAAACAAGCCTGATTTGGTTTTAGATCTTTCTGATGAACCTATAGTGGATTACGAGGACAGGTTTGAAATCGCCTCTGTAGTGTTAAAACACAAAGTGAGATACTTAGGTTCTGATTTTTTATTTGAGCCTCCCGAAGAGAAAGAAATCTTAATAAAACCCAGTCTTTCGATCATAGGAACTGGGAAAAGAATAGGGAAAACAGGTGTGAGTGTTTCCATAGCACGAACTCTAAAGGAAAAGGATTTTGATCCTCTAGTTGTATGTATGGGAAGGGGTGGCCCTCCAGAGCCAGTTCTGGTGGATACAAGCCAGGAAACGATAAACGCGGATAGACTTATAGAGATAGCAGAAAGTGGAAAGCACGCAGCTTCTGACTATTTGGAGGATGCCTTATTGGCACAGGTACCTACCATCGGATGCAGGAGATGTGGTGGTGGTATGCCGGGAAATCCTTTTTCATCTAACGTGATCGAAGGAGCTAAGAAAGCTAATGATCTACCGATAGATTTTGTAATAATGGAAGGATCGGGTTCTACTGCCCCTCCTGTTAGAACTAACTCGAGGATAACTCTTGTAGGAGCTAATCAACCATTGGATCACATATTGGGGTTTTTTGGGCGATATAGGATAAAAACATCAGACTTGGTTATAGTGACGATGTGTGAGGAACCCATAGCCTCTGAAAATAAAGTTAAACGGATTGAAGAAGGTCTCAAAGATATAGATCCTGATATGGATTATATTTTGACCAAATTTAGACCTGAACCCTCCGAAGACATATTCGGAAAAAAGGTATTTGTAGCCTCGACTGCTCCAACTCAAATCCTAGAAACGCTAATAGAACACGTCGAAAAAGATTTCAACTGTGAGGTTGTTGGTGCTTCTACAAATCTTTCCAATAGAAAAGAACTAAGAAAAGATTTAGGTGAAGGATTGGCAGAGGCTGATATCTTACTGACAGAGATAAAAGCAGCTTCGATAGATGTTGCGGGAATAAATGCTAAAAGAGAAGATGTTGATATAGTGTTCTTGCACAACGAAATTGTTGTAGTTGGAGGAAATATAGATGATCTAGACAAAAAAATTGTTTCAATTTGTAACAAAGCAGAAAAAAGGTTGGGATCAGATGAGAAAAGTTACAAAGAATGAGAGGGAATATCCTTTTTCTAAAGGAATATTGGCCAGTTCACTTGAGATAACAGGCTTATCTCTAGAAGAGATATACGAAATAGTAAAAGAGATCGATGATGAATTGAAAGGTAAAGATCAGATACCTTCTAAAGAGATCAAAGAGCTGGTAAGACAAAAACTTTTAGATCGAGGACTAACTGAAGAGGAAAAATTTTACCGCATTACGCGTCAGCTTAGATATCTAGATAAACCCTTGTTGATTTTGATTGGAGGAGGGGCCGGAGTGGGAAAATCGACTTTATCAGCAGAATTAGGTCACAAATTAGAGATAACTAGAATTATCGGTAGCGATACTATAAGGGAAATAATGAGAACTATGATATCTCAGGGTCTAGTACCTTCGCTTTATGAGTCCTCATTTATGACTGATAAAAGCGTTAAAAAATCCTTTATAGAAAATAGTTTAGTTTATGGTTTTGATCAGCAGGTGAGCGTAGTTAGCATGGGAGTAAAGGCAGTGATAGAAAGGGGAATCAAGGAAGGTCTAAATTCAATAATCAATGGCGTGCACATAGTTCCTGGCTATTTGGATCTTCAAAGCAGGGAAGATTGTTTTGTATTTCAATATGTATTAGAAGTTCCAGATATCTATGAACATCAAGAAAGATTCATAACTAGATCACAAGGAAGTCATAGAGATCCGAAAAGATATATCGATAAATTGAACAAAATAAGAGAGATACAAAAATATATAATAAAACAAGGTAAAAATAATGGTGCAAAAATAATCAAAAATGAAGATATTGATGAATCTATCAAGTTGATAATGAAAGATGTAATACATAATTTAGAACCGGTGGTAGATGATGGTAGATGATCTTCCAAAATTTCAGGAAGTAGAAAAACCCATACGAAGTTTTGTGAGCAAAAGGGTTATAGGAGTTAAATCTGACACTTCTGTTCAGAAAGCAGCTAAAAGAATGGTAGAATTCAATGTTAGCTCTTTGACCGTGATTGAAGATGATGAGATAATAGGCATCGTGACAAACGATGACCTAAAGAAAAGGGTTATAGCAGAGGGGCTAAGTTCCCAAGTCCCAGTGAAGGATATCATGACAACTGATCTAATAACCGCTGATATAGAGGTTACAGTCGGCGAAGCTTTAGAGATCATGGCTAAAAAGAACATAAAGCATCTTCCTGTCAAAGAGGATGGGGAGATAGCCGGTATTTTGACTTTTAGGGATCTTATCGACATCCAGAAGCAAAAAGTGGAAACACACATCTCGAGGGAGTGATATGAAAATACTTCATATATCTGATACACATATCGGTAGAAAAAAACATTTCAATCGAAATTCTCTAGAATATATACTGAAAAGAGCGAAGGATAAAGAATTTGATTTTCTGATCCATTCAGGTGATGTCACCCAGTCGGGTAAGGAAAAACAATATATTAAAGCAAAAAAGCTTTTTTCCGATTTAGATATCCCATTTGTCATTATACCTGGAAATCATGATAAAAGAAGTGGAGGGATCAAGCTTTACAAGGAATATATCGGACAGCCCAATGGGATTATTGAGCAGGATAACGCAGTAATTTTATTTGTGGATAGCGCAGTTCAAGATAGTAATGTTGGTCGTGTTGGGATGGTCAAATTTGACATGCTTAGAAATGGATTAAGAAAGTATAATGATAAAGATATAAAGATTGTAGTTCTCCATCATCACACTGTCCCTGTGCCTATGGCTGGAAGGGAAAGAAATGTTTTATCAAATGCTGGAGACCTTTTGGACCTTTTCTTAAGATTTGATGTAGATTTGGTCATCTCTGGCCATAGGCATTATCCTAATGTTTATGAAATCGATGAGACAACTTTTGTCAATGCTGGCACAACATCTGGGAGAAAAACGAGATATGGTGATCTGAACTCTTTTAATGAGATCGATATCGGAGAAAAGAATTTGTCCATTAGAACTTATAGGATCGGAGAAGAATATGATCACGAAGAAAAAGAAACAACGAGAAAAGGTAAAAGAATTTTTTATGACTTAGGTGAAAGAAAATTTCGTATCATCCATATATCCAATACCTTTATCTCTTCTTCTACAAAATTCAGACAAACACATTTTATTAACGCCTTGGATAAGATCAATAGTCTAGAAAGCGATGTAATAGTTCATTGTGGAGGTATAGTAAAAGAGGGGATACCGAAAGATTACCAATTAGCAGATGAATTTATGGATAGGTTTAAATCACCAGTTTTATACACACCGGCAGGTAGAGATATCAATTATTTAGGATACGAATTATTCGGTGAATACTTTGGAGAGATAGATCAAGATTATAGTAAGAATGATATCTATCTTAAAGGTGTTTCTTCATTTAAGTACGACTCTAAAGTGGGAGTCATAGGTGATATACAAAGGGAAAAAATTTTAGAAAATTTAAAAAACAGGCCAGAATCTTTCAAATGTATTTTTTTACATCATAATGTATTGCCTATTCCACATGCTAGAGAGAAAGGTTTGTTGGAAGACAGTGGTGACTTTCTTAGAGAGGCCGTAGATTCGAATGTGGACTTGATCTTAACAGGTACGTCTTCGCATCCATTCTTTGCTAGAGTTGAGAACACTTTAGTTGTAAATGCAAACTCCATGAGCAGTGTGTATCAAAGGAGCCTATATGGTAATTCATTTAATGTTATAGATATATATGAAAAGGTGATCGTGGTATCAGAAGTTAACAGTCTTTGGGGTGCAAAAAGAATCCAGGGCATATGGGAAAGAAATGGTTTAGGGTAAAGGATAGTGGAACTAGTAACTTTTTGAGCTAAGTTACGGGCTCCACAACATCGGGATTTCATCCTTGAATCCTCATGACACTGCGGATCCCGAGGACTAGCTTCGAGGGAGAAGAAGACTTTAGTCCTCTAGAAATAGTAAAGGACACAAAAAAGTATCAAATGACGTGTCTTTTACTATAAATAACAAAAAATTTACTTATCACCTATGATTTTAATAAAATGATCATATGAACGCAATAATACTGGCTGGAGGTTACGCAACTAGACTCTGGCCTATCACAAAAAATAAACCTAAACCGTTATTACCATTAGCTGGTAAACCGATTCTTAGCTATATCCTTGATGAATTAGAAGAGATAGAGCAGATCAAGAAGATATATATCACTACGAACGAAAGATTTGAAGATTCATTCAATAAATATATTGAAGGTAGAGAGAAAGACAAGTATGAATTGATAATTGAAAAACAGAAATCTGAAGAAGAAAAATACGGGGCCATAGGTGGTATAATCAATGCTTTAGAACTATCGGAAAAAACGGATCATCTTGTTATTGGAGGAGATAATTATTATTCCTTTGAGATCAAAAAATTTATCGAATTATGTACTAAAAAAGAGAAGTTAGTTAATGCTTGTTTTGAAGTAGGTAGCTTAGAAGAGGCAAAAAATTATGGTATTGTAAATTTTGATCAAAATAAAAGAATGATAGATTTTCAAGAAAAACCAGAGGAACCCAAGTCAAAGATGGCTTCTACTGCTTTTTATTATTTTCCTGAAAATATAATGGATGTATTTGACGAATATACAGGATACTGGGAAGGGAAGATATCAAAAGTCAAATATTTGGATGAGCCTGGGAGATTTTTGGATTGGGCATCTGAACGGTATGATTGTTATGCCTATCCCTTCACAGGCATATGGGCAGACGTTGGTACGAGACAGGGTTATCTTAGAGCAGAAGAGGAGGTCAAAGAGAGCAATCAGCAAGATAGAATAATCCGAGGCAAAACTATAGATTCTAAGATCGAAGAAAATACGACTATATTGGAAGGTAGTAATATAGTAAATTCTACGATAGAGGGTTCAATAATCTTTAAAAATACTACAATAAAGAATGCTGTGATAAAGGATTCCATCGTTGATGAAAATACGGAAATTGAGGACTTGGAATTGAGAGAAGGATTGGTATCTTCAATCGATAATTGATGAAAAATCAAGTGATACATTTCCACAACTATTAAAAGGTATATTACGATGAGGTTATGGTAATACCTTGATGTCTAATCAATCAAAAAAAATTTTCTCAACTTACTTTGTAACTCTCTTGAGTCTATTATTCATCTCATTCTTAACCGGTAAAATAGATGAGTTTATCATCTTGGGAACCTTCCTCGGCGCAATTTTTGGGGCTTTCATAGGCACCTATGTAGGTTGGATTGGTAAAGAGACTTTTTCTCTTCTTTTTGTTTTATTGGCTGGACTACTTTTCCTGGGACGCATGGGGTTATTTGGAATTATTTTTGGCATGATTATAGGTTTCATAGTAGGTGTAATACCTCAATATATGGGTGAAAGATTTTCAGGAGGTTGGGGTTTTGTCTTACTTTTAATAGGTGCTGGATCTTTAGGAGCTATTCTTCTTAATTACGGAACGATTGGCATAGTATATCTTTTAGATATTTTGGGTGCAGTCGATGCTGTTCAATTTGATAGATATATATTTACGGCAAGTGTCTCTGGTTTGATGATTGGTATACTTTCTGGAACATGGACTTATAAAATAAAATTAGAGTTTGAGATGGAAGAATGAATTGTATCAAGCTTTTGATTGTACTGAAGAATTGGAAAACTTATGAATAAACTTATAGATCTGGCAAAGAAACAGGAAAAGGTCTACTGTATGTTCAATAATGCACAAAAATTAAGAGATATGGTTGAATAACTAAACGTTCAAGATGATAACACATATTATCAAAGAAAAAGACTGGGAAGAAGCTAAGAAAGAGGGAATTTACGAGCCTCATTCTTTAAGTTCTGAAGGATTTATTCATTGTTCCAAAATTTACCAAGTCATTGATGTTGCTAATCATATTTTTGATGGAAAAAAAGACCTTCTTTTGTTGATTATTGACGAGAGAAAGTTGGATTCGGAATTAGTTTATGAAGATCTCTATAATGAAGGCAGAAAGTATCCCCATATCTATGGTCCTTTAAATCTTAGAGCTGTACAGGAAGTTTATGAGCTTCCTTTGGATGATGATGGCGATTTTAAGTTACCTGAATCTCTTTGATAGTACCCATAAATCTTAGTTCCTCGGTAAAATTTATTTAAGTCTTGATGATAAACCAACGATAACATGGATGAAAATTTAGAAAATATCCTAGATGAGTTACCGAAAGTAGACATAGGATTTTTTCCTACTCCTTTACAAAGATTGGACAGTCTTTCTGAAAAATATGACGTAGAATTTTACATAAAAAGAGATGATCTTTCTGGTCCAGAATTTGGTGGAAATAAGGTCAGGAAATTGGAGTTCATCATAGGGGAAGCTCTTGAAGAAGGGTGTGATTACATCTTCACTTATGGTGGAATTCAATCCAATCACTGCAGGCAAGTGAGCGCTTCTTGTAGGAAATTTGACCTAGAACCGGTACTTTATCTTGTAGGTGACGAAAAACCTGAAGAAAAAAAAGCAAACTTACATCTAGATAAACTCTTCGATGCTGAGATTCACTATGTAACAGGAGATCTTGGAGATGTCGGAAAGTATCTAGACAAAGCCATGGAAGAAGCTGAAGAACGAATCGAAGAACTAGAACAACAAGGGAATAAGTGCTACAATTGTCCTTCTGGAGGCTTTAACCCTACAGGAACGTTGGGTTTTGTCCGAGCGTTTGGTGAACTTCATGAACAGATCGAGGAGCAGGGTCTAGAAGTTGATCATATAGCTCACGCCAACGGTACCGGTGGAACTCTCACTGGTTTAATGATGGGTAAGAAGATATTGAATTCAGATATAGAGATATTGCCTTTTAGCGTTTCCCCTCTATTCCCTGGTTTGAAAGAAAAAATTTCAGATATGAGTGACGAAGTGGCGGAAAAGTTGGATATTGAGGATGAATATGAAGATGAAGTCACGATCTCTGAGCATGAGATAGAGATAGATACAGATCATTACGGTCCAGGATATGATATCCCTTATGAAGGGTCTATCAGAGCTACTAAGGAATTAGCAAGAGAAGAAGGAATAGTCCTCGGTCCTGCATATACAGCTAAAGCAATGTCAGGTCTTCTAGATTATTTAGAGAGTGGAAAAATAGAAGAGGAAAGTACAGTTGTATTTTGGCATACTGGAGGTACTCCAGCGATCTTCGCCGAAAAAGAGATAGTCGGTGAGATCTACGATTGAGAGAATAGTCCCTTCGTAAACTTTTATTTGGAACGGGATATGCAAAGGTAGGATTGAGTTAAGATCACATCTAAGAGAGAGATAGGTTACTTCAAATCTATTATAGGTGCCCTTTGAAACCTTTCGATCTTTTTTTCCTTTTTTACTTTACATAGAGCTAATAGGCCATAAAGAACCGAATCTTCGCCTAAAGTGGAAATATTGATTTCTGGTAATTCTTCTTGTAAAGTGTAGTTTTTTATTTCTTCTTCTAGCCCTTTTACGACTTCATCTGGATGATTTATTGCTACAGATCCTCCAAAAACTATAGTCTCTGGGTTGAAATTGTTTATGACATTAGCTATTCCTTTTGAATTGTATTTTCTCATCTTTTCTATCGTTTTGACTGCTTTTTTATTTCTTTTTTCAAACTTTGAAAAGATCTCCTTAGCAGACTCAAATTTTTCTCCGGTAAGATCTTTCGCTAGTTTTGGTAGGTTATTACCTGAGCAGTAAGCTTCCCAGTGGCCTCTTCCTCCACAACCACATTCTTGAGACTCACCAACAGTTATATGGCCTATCTCACAATAATTACCGTTTCTTCCATTTATCAAGTTTCCTTCTAAAATAAGTCCTCCTCCGATTCCTGAACTTATAGAGATGTAAGTAAAACTAGAAGCTTCAGAATTCCCAAATACGTACTCTCCTACAGCTCCAGCATTACAATCATTGATCAAAAAGTAATTTTTTGGATCCATCGGTATCAGATCTTCAAGATCTATACTTTTCTTAGGTAAATTTGGTGGATTTATTACTGATCTCTTTTCACTTATAGGTCCAGGACTAGCTATTCCATATAGTTCAATTTCTGAAGAAGAGAACTCATTTAAAATAGATAATGCACCATCTAAAAATTCTGCTGTATCTATGATTTTTGTTCTTTTGAAATCCTTGGCACCCACGCCTATTTTGGTATTGGTGGCCCCTATATCAATACAGAGAAAACTCATTGCATATGAAATAGATTGATATAAATAAAAAGATGTTGGTCTTAGGAGTTTGATTAGGGATTTAAAAAACGATCCCTTCTCCTCTTTTCAAGGAAGGATTAAAAAGGAATGAAATATCTTAATCATAATTATGAGGGAAAAAATCGAAGCTGTAGACCCTGCTACTGGTGAAAGGATAAAAACATATGAAAAAGCCGATCTAAGGGAGATCGAGAACAAATTCAAAAAGGCACAACACGGATTTAAAAGATGGAAAGATATCTCGATACAAAAAAGGTGTGAGTATTTAGGTAAACTTAGAAAAGAGATAGTTTCTGATCTAGACGGTATAGTAGAAGTCATCAAGGAAGATACTGGTAAGCCTGATGTTGAAGCCCTGATGTCTGATGTTCTTGCAACTTTGAATATTATCAAATATTATGAAAAAAACGCTGAAAAAATCCTGAAAAAGGAAAAAAGAAATACTCCCTTGGAATATTACAAAAACAGATCATATGTAGAATATGATC
This sequence comes from uncultured Thermoplasmata archaeon, assembly GCA_964602715.1. GTDB lineage: Archaea > Thermoplasmatota > Thermoplasmata > Halarchaeoplasmatales > Halarchaeoplasmataceae > Natronoplasma. The sequence continues at coordinate 18,842 of CAZRSB010000031.1, forward strand.
CTTTAGGCATTGTATTGGTTATATCTCCCTGGAACTATCCTTTTCAACTTTCCTTAGTTCCCTCTATAACTGCATTGGCAGCAGGTAATTCCGTTATTCTCAAGCCTTCAGAGGTGACTCCATTAACAGGAGAAAAAATAGATGATATTATGAAAAGAGCGGGGATTCCTGAGGGTGTTTTTCAACTTGTACAAGGAGATGGAAAAACTGGTAAAGAATTGATAGATAATGAACCAGATAAAATATTTTTTACAGGTGGAACGCAAACCGGAAAAAAGGTGATGGCTAAAGCTTCAGAAAACTTGATACCGGTAGAGTTGGAATTGGGAGGAAAGGATCCTGTTATTGTTTTTAACGATGCAAATTTAGAAAGAGCTGTAAAAGGAACTGTATATGGTGCGTTTGCAAATGCTGGACAACTATGTGTATCGGCAGAAAGGGTCTATGTTCAGGGAGAGATGAAAGAAGAATTTGTAAATAATGTTATGAGGGAAGTGAGTAGTATAGAGGTTGGAAACACTGTTGACTCAGACATTGGACCGATGATAAGAGAAGAACAAAAACAGATCGTAAAAGATCATGTAAAAGATGCAAAAGAAAAAGGAGCTAAATTACTGACTGAGTGGAAAGAAGAAGATAATTACCTTTATCCACAGGTTCTCATAAACGTAAATCATGAAATGAAGATAATGGAAGAGGAAACCTTTGGCCCAGTTATGCCGATAATGAGTTTTGAAGATGAGGATGAAGCGGTCAAACTCGCGAACAAAACAAGATATGGTTTGAATGCAAGTATTTGGACTTCTGATAATAAGAAAGGAGAGAGAGTCTCTTCTAAGTTAAGAGTGGGTAATTGTTATGTAAACGATGTAGTCAAAAATATAGGTAATCCCTCTCTACCTTTTGGAGGGGCTAAAAAAAGTGGGATAGGAAGATATCACGGACCTGAAGGTTTAAAATCCTTTGTGGAGACTAAATCAGTGATGGTGAACAATAATAAGAAAATTGAATTAAATTGGTTTCCATTCGATAGCGATCTTTACGAGACCATCAAGCAGTTAATCTATACCAAGCATGGTGATTTAGGAATAGCAAAAAAACTAAAAAATCTAATCAAACTTTGGAGATCTATGTAAATATACAAATATGAACGTGTTACTCAGAAATTTTTAAATAATTTGCTAATATTTATTGTTTTGAAAACAGGGAGATTTAAGACAGGAAAAGATCATGTTAGACAATTTATTAGAAATTTTAAGATTTAACTGGCAGACCGTCCTTTTTGTCATGATTACGTTGATTTGGTGGGCTGAGTTCATAATCCTCCCTTCTAAAGGCGGTGAAGATAATCCCAAAAAAGAAGGGGAAAGAAGATCATTTTTCTTAGTTGGGGTCGGGATCGGCTCATCTATCCTTTTAGCTATCATACTTAGAATGTTTGGAGTATTGAATTTATCTGCATATTCATTGACAGTAATACAACAGTTAGCTGTTGTGATCTATCTTTTTGGTATAATAGTGAGGTACTGGTCATTGATACTTTTGGGTGATTACTTCACGAGAGATGTTGAAGTAGAAGACCAACAGGATTTAGTCAGCAGAGGACCTTATAAATATCTCAGACATCCTTCGTATCTGGGATTGTTTTCCCTCACTTTAGGTGTAATTCTTTTTATAGGTAATCTTATAGCGATTCCGATGGGTGTGATTATCTTAATTATAGCCTTGAATTACAGGATAAAGATTGAAGAAAAAATGATGCTCGATATGATCGGAGAGGAGTATAAAATGTGGTGTAAAAACCGATATAGGATGTTTCCCTTAATTTATTAGTTGAAAGAAAAAGGTGTAGATAATGGACAAAAAAGAAAAAGTTCTAGTTGTCGGTGGAGGTCTCGGTGGAATTTCTTCAGCGGCTTCTCTAGCAGCAGAAGGTTATGAAGTCGAGCTTTTTGAAAAGAACTCTCATCTAGGTGGGAAATTGAACCAAAAAAACCAGGATGGTTTCACCTTTGATCTAGGGCCTTCGATTTTAACACTACCATCCATATTTAGTAGACTTTTTGAGTGGGCAGGGAAAGATATGGAGAACTACCTTGAGATCGAAAAGTTAGAACCACAGTGGCGCTCATTTTTTCCTGATGGAGGGACTATAGACCTTCATGCTGATTTAGACGAAATGGAGAGTAAAAATGATCACATTACCAGTAAAGACAAGAAAGAGATATCTAAGTATTTAGACTACTGTAAACATTTGTATGAAACCGTAGAGAAGGGATATTTCAAGGAAGGAGTAGATACAAAATGGGAGCTTTTTAGGGAATACGGTCTGATTTCGATTTTAAAAGATTTTGATTATTTCTCTACTATGAACGAAGGGGTAGAGAGGTACGTAAGTGATGAAAATCTTCAGGACATGTTCAATTTTTTCATCAAATATGTTGGTTCTTCTCCATATCGCGCGCCAGCGATTTTGAATCTACTGCCCTACATCCAGGTAAAATATGGTCTTTGGTACGTTCCAGGAGGATTGTATGGCCTTGCGGAAGCTCTTGAGGAGTTACTCGATGATTTAAATGTAAAAGTACATCTAAACACTGAAGTTGTAGATATGGTTGAAAAGAATAAAGAAGTCCAAAAGGTAGTACTCGATAATGGAGATGAAAGAAAAGGTGACATAATAGTTTCAAATATGGAAGTCATTCCAGCTTATCGAGAGTTACTTGAAGGTAACGAGAAATTGATACAGAAGTACGAGAAAAAATTCGAACCGGCTTGTTCCGGTCTAGTTTTACATCTAGGAGTTGATAAGAAGTACGATCAACTCGCGCACCATAATTTTTTCTTCTCAAAAAATCCTAAAGAACATTTTAATTCCATATTTCAGAAATATGAACTGCCAAAAGATCCAACTATTTACCTCGTAGCTTCCACTAGAACTGATCCCTCTCAAGGTAAGGAAGGTTGTGAGAATATCAAAGTCCTTCCTCATATACCTCATTTAGGTGAAGGTAGATTTAGCGAAGAGGAATACGAAGCTCTAAGAGAAAGGATTTTAGACAAATTAGAAAGGATGGGTTTAAAAGATTTAAGAGAACATATAATCACTGAGGATATGTGGACTCCTGAAGATATAGAAGAGACTTATTATTCCAATCATGGAGCTATCTACGGAGTCGTTTCCGATCGTAAGAAAAATCTAGGATTCAAAGCACCTAAATCAAGTAAAAAATATGAAAACCTGTATTTTGTAGGAGGTAGTGTAAATCCAGGTGGAGGGATGCCAATGGCTGTGTTGTCGGGACAACAGGTAAAAGACATGATAGTTGAATAGACAAATATATCACAGAGACTTGTTAATTTCTTCGGGATTTCTTAACAACGGTAGTTTCAAGTCCATTT
>CAZRSB010000032.1:0-21725 GCA_964602715.1 uncultured Thermoplasmata archaeon
TGGCGGTGAGGGCAGGAACACGACGGATATGATGGATAACACTACTTTTGCAGATGCTGATTGGGATATCACCGATGTTGTTGATATAAATGAGAGAGACGAAGAATATATCTGGAATATAGTTGACATAGAAACATACCCCTTCTTTAGCTGGGAGACTACAAAGTCTACACATCCTCTCGCTTTTGATGTTACTGCAGGCGACGGGTATGTAGACCTTAGTTGGGAAGAACCGAAAGACGACGGCGGTGCACCCATAACCGAATATAATATATATCGGGGCACTAGCAGTGGAGAATTGTCGTTTTACACTAGTGTTAGTGGGATCATCACCAGTTACAGAGATGACGATATAACCAACGGTGTTACATACTACTATCATTTGAGTGCTGTAAACAGCGCCGGTGAAGGACCCAAAACAGAAGAAAAATGGGATACACCATTAGGTTCTCCTTCTGCGCCGCAGAACTTCCAGGCGAAAGCATACGATGGTTATGTAGATCTTGACTGGGAGGAACCAGATGACGATGGAGGCTCTTCTATAATCAGCTATAAAATATACCGTGGTACCAGTAGCGGCGATCTAGAATTTTTCGATGATGTTGATGAAACCACCTTCAATTATAGAGATAACGATGTAACCAACGGTGTTACGTACTATTACCAGGTATGTGCGAGAAACGATGTAGGTGACGGTGAGATGTGTATAGAAGTAAGTGCAACCCCAGTGGGTATTCCTTCTGCACCACAACACCTAGAAGCCATCCCAGGTGACAGTACGGTGGAATTAGAATGGTCGGCTCCGGATGACGACGGTGGTAGTATGATCACCGCATACAGGATATATCGTGGAACCACTAGTGGCAGTTTAAGTTTCTTCGACGATGTAGAAGGTGATACATTATCATATACTGATACAGGTTTGACAAACGGTCAGACTTATTTCTATCAAGTGAGTGCGGTCAACGATGTAGACGAAGGCCCAATGTCCAGCGAAATGAGTGCTACGCCGATGTTTGAACCTAAACTCACTATAACTATAATTGGCGAAGGTAATACAGATCCTTCTGAAGGTACGCATACTTACGAGGAAGATGAAACAGTAGTTGTAGAGGCCATACCTGATGAGGCCTGGATATTCAGCTACTGGACAGGGGACGTACCTGAAGATGAAGAAGAGAATGAAGTGATAGAAATAGTCATGGATGATGACAAGAGTTTAACAGCACACTTCGAGGAATCGGAAGTTATTTTCGAGATAACAAACTTCGATGTTGAACCAACAGAAGGTGAGGCACCGCTAGAAGTGACTATAACTGCCCATATAGAAAACATTGGAGATACTAAAGATACAATAGCTCTAGAAACAAACGATGAAGAGATAAACAGCTGGAGACTTCAACCAGGAGACAGCGTAAGCGTAGATGAAGACTACACTTACGATGAAGAAGGAGTGTATTATGTCAATCTTGGCCCCGAGAGTATAATGGTAAATGTAGGTGAGGTGGAGACTTTCACCCTAGATGTAAGTATCGAGGGAGAAGGAAAAGTAGAAATCGATTCAAAGCAAGAGGAATACGAAGATGGCACAGTAGTGGAACTGACAGCGGAGCCAGACGATGGTTGGTATTTCGTGGAATGGACAGGAGATCATGAAGACGGATATCGTGAGATAACGATAATCATGGATGCAGACAAAACACTGAAAGCTAACTTTGAAGAAATTGAAGAAGATGAGTACATTTTGACTATAAATACTGATGGTGGAGGAACTACTAACCCGGAGCCAGGAGATCACGTCTATAAAAAAGGGGAAGAGGTCACGGTAGAAGCGATTCCCACTGATGATTGGTATTTCGTAGGATGGACGAAACACTACGAAGGTACTGAAGAAGAGTTCACCATAGTGATGGATAGTAACAAAGAAATCACGGCATGGTTTGATGAGGCCGAAGCCATATTTGAGACTGAGATAACTAATTACGATGAAGAAGTTGAAGAAGGAGAAAACATTACCCTTGAATACAGAGTCCAAAACATAGGTAATATTCAGGGAACTCAGGATTTAGTGTTCGTTATTGATGGCGATGAAACTACGGTTTATGAAGCACTCTCACTCGGCGCCCTCGAAGATTTCACAGGAGAATTTACTTGGACTCCAGATACAGCGGGAGAGTACGAGATAGGAGTCCTCGGCGATAGTCCGGCCAATTTTGTTCGAATCACAGTGCAAGAAGTCACACCAGATGATGATGTTGAAGAGGAAGACGAACCAACGTTCTTATCGGAGTACTGGTGGTTGATCATTCTTTTAATGATAGCTTTGGTAGTCGTGATCGTTGTAATAATGGTCATGATGAAAGGCGATAAAGAAGAACCAGTTGAGGAACCGATTGAAGAACCAGGAGACACAGAAGAGAAGGAATAGATAGAAATATATACATAATTCAGTAAACAATAAAACTCTTTCTACTCTTTTTTTGAAAAATTCACAGAAAGCAAATCAAGACATGGTAGAAAGTAAAAAATCTTCAAGGAAAAATTCCATATATCTACTGTCATTATTTCACGGATATGTCAGGGAAAAGAAAAGAAATCATTCGGAAGTACGCTTTAAGGAATGCCATCAAATTTGAAAGTGAGGCAAACATCGGTCCAGTTATGGGTAAAGTCATGGGTGAATGTGATGAATGCAAAAAGGATCCTGAAGGAACAAAAGAGATGGTGATGAATATAGTGCAAGAAGTCAACAAAATGACCCTTGAAGAACAAACTAAGGAATTGGAAAAATTGATGCCTGAATTTTTTGAAGAGGAAGAAAAGGAAGAAGAAGATAATAAACTTCCCGAGATCGATTCTGAAGAAGTGGTTATGAGGATGGCACCATATCCTTCTGGTCCGCTGCATATAGGAAATGCTAGGATGGTCATCCTAAATGATGAATATACTAAGAGGAATAATGGAGAATTGGTGCTTTTTTATGACGACACTATAGGATCTGAAGCTAAGAGATTACTTCCGGAAGCCTATGACATGATAAAAGAAGGATTAGAATGGTTAGATGTTGAGTGGCACGATACATATTTCAAATCCGATCGTATGGACATATATTATGACTATGCTAAAAAAATATTAGAGATGGGCGAGGCCTATGTTTGTATGTGTGAGCAGGAAAAATTGAGTGAGTACAGAGAGAAGGGAAAAGAATGTGATCATAGAAACCATTCTAAAGAAAAAAACTTAGAATTTTGGGAAAAAATGTTGTCAGGTGCTATGGAAGAAGGCGAGGCTATTGTACGGCTAAAGACGGACATGCAGCATCCTGATCCTGCTTTTAGAGACAGAGTACTCTTCCGCATATGCAAAAGGAACCATCCTAGAGTGGGTGAGAGATATTCGGTTTGGCCTTTACTTGAATTTTCATGGGCTATCGATGATCATCTTTTGGGTATGACACACATCTTGAGAGGTAAGGATCTGGTGATGGAAGACAAGATGGAGGGATACATATGGGATCTTTTTGGCTGGGAAAAACCGGAATTTTTGCATTATGGGATGTTACGTTTGAAGGATATAAATCTAAGTAAAAGTGAATTTCAACGTATGTTGAGGGAAGATAAATTAGATGGATGGAATGATCCAAGGACATGGTCTTTACAATCTTTGAAAAGAAGAGGTATAAGACCTGAAGCTGTAAGAGATTTCATTTTGGATTTTGGGATGTCTGAAACAGATATAGAAGTGGCTCCTTCCAAACTATACGCGAAAAACAGAGAACTCATCGATCCTGAAGCTAATAGATATTTCTTTGTACCCGATCCTGTAAAGATCAAATTGAAAGGGGAAATAGAGATGGATAAAGCCAAGATATCTAGGCATCCAAGTGATCCTGAAAGGGGATACAGAGAGCTAGAAGTTAGTGATGAAGTATACATACCTAAACAAGAATGGGAAGATAGTCAGGGAAAGGAGATAAGATTAAAGAATTTCTGTAATGTTATGATCGATGGAAAAGAAGCAGAGATAACAGATTACGAAAATAAAGACATACTGAAGATACAGTGGTTGGTTGACGGCACTCAGGTGACAGTGGAAAAGATAGATACTGAGATGGAGAAAGGTCTCGGAGAAAAAAATTTATTTGAATCAAAGATCGGCGACATTATACAGTTTGAGAGATATGGATTCGTTAAGGTATTAGAAAAAGAACCTTATTTTGTTACATTCGCCCATCGCTAAAACCAAAAAGTAATTTAATACCGCCTTTATATGAAGGCATGGAACAGCACAAGCACTGTAGGATATGTGAAAAAACCATCCCTTTAGATGAAGATTTTTGCTCTAAGAAGTGTAAAAACGAGTTCGAAGAAATAGTAAATAGTAGAAAAAAGAAGCAGTATATCGTGTATGCTCTGTTCATAATATTTTTGATAGTCATGGCTCTAAGCCTTTTGTATCCTACATAAGATATGATAGATTATGACTCGAAAAGTGATAGTTGGAGGAACATTTGATCATATTCATATTGGCCATCAAAGATTATTGAAAACGGCTCTAAAAGAGGGAGAGACCACCGTTGGTCTAGTCTCTGATGAGATGTTGGAAGAATGGAAACCTGATGTAGATAAAAAGTTTGAGGAAAGGAAAAAAGACCTTGAAGATTTTCTCTCCTCGTATGGTGATGAGTGGAATGTAGTAAAGATAGACGATCCTTACAGAAAAGCTGTAGAAGGAGATTATGATGTATTAGTGGTATCATATGAAACCATAGAGAGGGGAAAAAAAATCAATGAGATGAGAAAGGATGAGGGTAAAGAACCTCTGAAGTTGGTAGAAGTTCCACCTGTTTTAGCTGAAGATTTTCTGCCTGCAAAGTCTACCAGAATCAGGCAGGGCGACATAGATAAAGAAGGGAGCAGATTGACACCAGTGAAATTACATCTTGGATCAAAGAATCCTACAAAGAGAAAGGCTGTGGAATCTTCCCTTTCAGAATATTTTGAGTTTGTTTTAGAGTGTAGTGAAGTAAATTCGATTGTTGATCAACCAGTCAACGAGGAGATAATTAGATGTGCAGAAAAGAGAGCAGAAGTCCCTGAAAGTTTTGATTATGGTATCGGTGTAGAAAGCGGGATAGTTAAGACAGATGAGAGGATATTTTCCCTAGAATATGTTGTAATAAAGGATAGGTATGGATTCAAGTCTGCCGGTCACGGTCCTGGTTTTCCCCTACCAGAAGATTGGAAGGATCTACTGAAAGGAGATAGATCTTTGACGGAACAGATGAAGGTAATATTTAGTGATGATGCTGAAAAGAGAGGTTCTGTAGATTTACTTACTAAAGGCAAGGTAACTCGAGAAGATTGTATAAAGACAGCTTGTGATGTAGCCATGATCCCTAGATTAAATTTTGAGATTTACCGTAAAAAATCGACAGGATAGGGGAAATATTTAATAATAGGTCTTAAGTATGAGGTGAATACTTAACATTGATCTTATCTGGAGTGTAATAGCCTATGGTAACAGTATATGATGTTCCCCCGAACAAATTGATAAAGGAAGCGAGCGGAAAAATCAAAGAAAGAGAGAATATCCAGGAGCCTGAATGGGCTAAATTCGTCAAAACTGGAGTTCATAAAGAGAAGGCCCCCGATCAGGAGGATTGGTGGTACGATAGAGTCTCTGCAGTACTTAGAAGTGTTTACCTAGAAGGGCCTATAGGTGTTTCAAGGCTCAAATCAAAATATGGGGGCAAACAGAGAAGAGGAGCTAAGCCTGAAAAATCTGTTAAAGGATCCGGATCGATAATCCGTGAGTCCTTGAAACAGCTCGAATCGGCAGGTCTAGTAGAAAAGTCAGATGAAGGAAGAGTTGTTACTTCCGAAGGACAATCATTCCTTGATAATACCGCCAATGAAGTGATGAAAGAAATGGCGAAAGATAATCCTGAATTCTCTAAGTATCTATAACGCATGTTTAAAGGTGGTGCCTCTATGGCTGATGATGAAGAACTTGAAGAGTTGAGGAAAAAGAAGATGCAGGAGATAAAGGAGAGTCAGGATTCTAGAGAAGCCCAAGAGGACGCAAAGAAACAGATGGAGGCACAAAAAAAGGCCGTTCTTAGGAAAATAATGACCCCTGAAGCTAGAGAGAGACTGGGAAGAGTAAAGGTCGCTAGGCCTCAACTTGCTGAACAGATAGAATCTCAGCTGGTCGCGCTGGCTCAAAGAGGAGCAACGAATGAGAAAATTGATGATCAAACACTTAAAAAATTATTAAAAAAACTTTCAGGTCAAAAGAAAGAAATCAACATCAAAAGGAGGTAATATAAATGGCAAGTAACAAACCAGGTCCAAAAAAACGTAGACTTCTTAAAAAAGGAAAGCAAAATAAAAGAGTCCCCGCATGGGTGATGCAGAAGACCAATCGAAACTTCACCCGTAATCCTAAAAGGAGAAATTGGCGCAGGGATAACATAGACGAATAGATTTTAAAGTTGGTGTAAACGATGGTCGATACAGAAGAGAGGATTATGAACATACCTTTAAGAGAGGCAAAACAGACTCCTACTAGCAAGAGAGCTTCGAAAGCTATGAAATTGGTAAGAGAGTTTGTATCCAATAATATGAACGTTCCTGAAGAGGATGTTTGGATTGATTCAAGTACAAATGAAGAAATATGGGACAGAGGACTTAAGAAGCCTCCATCTAAAATAAAAGTCAAAGCTATAAAGTTCGAAGACGGTATAGTAGAAGTTTCTGTTCCGAGAGAGTGATTTATGCTCCAGAAACACGCTATCGAATCTCATCCTTATATAGGCGTTTTTTCCACAGTATCGGAGGATTTGGTAGTTGTCCCTCCTATAGATTCTGAAGTTTTTGAAGATGTTCTAGGATGTCCCGTCGTAAAGACCACTGTAGGAGGCACGAGAGTTAATGGAGCCCTGATGGATATCAATTCTGAGGGTGCAGTAGTTTCAGATATAATTGAAGAGAGAGAAATAGAAAAGCTAATAGAATACACGAACGTGACGGTTATACCCGATATGAATAATGCCTTGGGTAATAATATTTTACTTAATGATAACGGAGCGTTGATACATCCAGATTTTGAAGAGAAGACGAAGGAAGCGATAGAAACTGAACTAGATATAAAAGTTGCTAAAGGCACTATAGCCGGTATTAGTATGGTTGGATCTGTCGCGGTAGCCACCAATAAAGGCGTGCTATGTCACCCTCAGGCATCGGATAAAGAGATCGAAAAATTGGAAGAAGTTTTTGATGTGCCAGTAAGTAAAGGCACGGCTAATCACGGATCTGGATGGATAGGAACATGTTTAGTTGCCAATTCGAAGGGCGCAGTGATAGGAAATCAAACCACCCCTATCGAGATGGGTAGGATAGAAGAAGGATTAGGTTATCTAGATTGATTTTTTCATAAAGAAAATGCCCATATCTCAGTTGAGTCGGGTAGATCATGTTTTATAAAGTCAAGTTCTACACCGACTTTAAACGTTTTATCTTCAGGAAACATCGAAAGTAAAGGATCAAGTCTACCAATATCTAAAGAGAGCCCTCCTATTTTGAAATGCATAGGTACTGCTATCTTTGGTTTGATCTCGTCGATGACTTTTTTTGCTTCTTTTGCTCCGATCGTAAAATTTCCGCCAACTGGGACGAAAAGGAAGTCCACTTCACCTATCTCTTCAACCAATTTGTTTTTTGGTAAATGGCCAAGATCTCCAAGGTGGCAAAAATTCGTACCATTCATCTTGAATTTAAATACTATGTTTTTTCCTCTTATTTCCCCCTCTTCTTCATCATGGTATGATTCAAATCCTTTGATTTTGATCCCGTTTACCTCTTTTTCAACTGCCTCTCTGATTATATCAGAGTCCTGTTTTTGGACTTCCCGAACAGCATTGTGATCGTAATGGTCGTGCGATACTAAAATCACGTCACCCTTCACTTGAGGCGGGTTTATCCCTATACTTTTTCCATCGTGTGGGTCTGTCACTATGATGTTTTTATCGTCTTCCAGTTCAAAACATGAATGACCATGCCATCTTACCCTCATAAATACCACGATGCAAGATGATTATAGAGAATATAATTTTTTTCCCTATTTTCTCCCTTACCTATAAATATTGGTCATATCTAATTTGATTTAGGTTCGGATTGTGATGGGAAATGAAGATAAAATAGAGATCGTAAGGTACCGATCAGAATGGAAAGATTGGTTCGAAATATTGAGTAATATATACATCGAGAATTTAGGAGATTTGGTTGAAAAAACAGAACATGTTGGTAGTACGGCTGTTGAAGGTATGTGGGCTAAACCACTTATAGATATAGACCTAGTTATTGAGGACTATGCTAAATTTTCCGAGGTTAAGAAAAAGCTTTTTGAGTTAGGTTACGATCATGAAGGAGATTATGGAATAGAAGGACGTGAAGCCTTTAGAAGAAAAGATAAAAAAGTACCTTGGGACAATACAGGGAGGATAAAACATGAACATAATCTTTATGTTTGTCCCAAAGATAGTAGAGAATTAAAAAGACACATTTCATTTCGTGACCATTTGAAGAAAAATGAAAAGTGCAGAAATGAGTACAATCGATTGAAGAAAGAATTAGCTCGGAAATACAGATTCGATAGAGAAGCATATACCGAAGGCAAAACGAAGTTTATAGAAAGGATTTTGGAGAATATCAGTTAAAAAGTATTCTCGTAAACAATAGTAGGATTAATAAATCAGTTTTTTATAAGAAACTAATATGAGTGATGAACTTAAAATAAGAAGAGTTCGTCCATCTGATAAAGAAGAAGTGCTGAGTCTGACTTCCGATATTTGGAAAGGACATGATTATATCCCTGAATATTTCGATAAGTGGATAGAGGAAGGAGGATTCATCTGTGGTGTGATAGAAGATGATATAGTCGGATTAGCGAAACACACCTGGCACACAGAAGATATCCTATGGTTGGAAGGTTTGAGAGTAGATCCATTATACCATGAAAAAGGATACGGGAGAGCCATGATCGAAGGACAGATGAGATATATTGATGATCTAGATTATAAAATAGCTAGATTCTTAACCTCAGATAGAAATAAAGCAGTACAAAAGGTAGTAGGGGATTTAGGTTTTGATCTAAAACAGAGATATGAAAACGCTGGTTTATATGATGATGATCTTGAAGATATAGAATTACCCCAAGAGCATGAAGTTAAAGATGTAGAAGTTGAGTATAACAGTGACGAAGTGATCGATTTTATCATGAATTCTCCTGCTGTCGAGAAAAATGCAGGTCTTTACATTCAGCATTGGACTGGTTATCCTTTAGATGAAAAATTATTGGAAGAAAGAATACAGGATGGATGCTGCTATTCTATCAGAGAAGACGGTTTAGATTCAATTATGTTCCTTCACGGTCATGAAGTGTATGACTCACTGAATGTGGGTTTGGCATGGGGTTCTCTCAAGGGGTTGGAAATCCTTTTTAAGTTCGGTCTAAGAAAATGCCTACTTGGAAGATACGAAAGATTCAGGGTCAAAACAGGTTCTGAACTTGTAATAAAAGCTTCTAAAGAGGTTGGTTTACGTCAGCGAGAAGAACATAAATATTCTCTAGTATATGAATATAGAAGGGATTGATATCAACGGATCCTGCATCTTTGAAAGAGAAAATTCCGAACTCAATTAAATGGTGGTTTAATATTTGCTTCTTTGTAGATGCGTAGATATTCATCTCTAATTTTATTAGGGTACAATATTTTTTCTTCGACCATTTTATCAATAATAGCCTCTAAAGACTCTGATTCTTCCCCCCAATTTTTCTTTAAGAAATCATAAACTACGACTGAAACTACATGACTACCATTATCGTGTTCGGCAAAATATATCAACGGTGATTCGACCATCCCAAGTTTCTCTCCAAGATATATGTGTGCTGCTTCTGTCAAGTGTTCCTCTAGGAACCTGACCGGAGTGTTATAAGAAGATGAACTTGGTTGCTTCTCATACGCTTCCTGGATGAGATCATCATCCCAAACAAACTCGGCTATTTCTTCTATTTTATCCCTTGAAAATGGAGGGTGGATCATCTCATGGAGAGCTATCAAGATTATGTCCTTCAGTTCCCATCTAGTGTCGGTCAAGAATGATTGGTTCTTTAATTTAGTTCCAAATGGAGCAGAAAAACAGGAGAGTTGTAGTGAGATCTGATCAAATTGAAGTTTATGTTTTTGCCCTAATAATTTATTTATTTCGTCAATTATATTGTATTCTAGTACATTACTTTCTATTTCTTTTACTCTTCTTTCTAACAAGGGTGAGTATTTTTTTTCCCAATATTCTTGAAATCCGTTTTCATGGATATATCTTGCCATCTGAGCTAATGTCGGTAAAAGAGGTGCTAAGTTGTTATTCCAGGTCTCTTCTGTAACGAGTTCCTTTTTGTGTACGTAATAATCTCGTAATTTTTCTTTTTTACCGGGCTCTTCTAATACTGAACATAATTTTTCTATATCGGCACCATCATGATCTATCTGGTCGAAAGCACTAACAAGGACTATCCTAGGATCGAAACCACCTTTCTGCATATTTTGAGCCAGTTCAATAAATTCAGGTTTTGCCTCGATGACTTCTTTGAAATCATCATAACCTTCTTCGTGCAATTCTATAAGTTGTTCTGATTTAGTGAACAAGTTGCAAAAGCTAGCTAAATCATATTTGTAAGAATAAGTGATATTCCAAGAACTATCTTTACTGATGTCATTAAATTTTTCGAGTTTTCTCATTTTCTCCCCAATGATCTATATTGCTTTCATTAGATTAGTAGATTCCGGTGTTAGATATTCTAACATAATTACAGATCCTCATAAGGAGGGCAATCTTTATATTGGTGAAGTTAAATCATCCGGGTGAATCCACGAGGAATCAATATGGGAAATATAAGACCAACTTACATAAAACGAGTCGCAATCGAGCTAGTCGAAAGATATCCAGAAGAGTTCAATGCGGATGATTATGATCACAATAAAAAGAAAGTAGAAGAATTAACGAATGTGGATTCTAACCAGATGAGAAATAAGATAGCTGGTTACATCGTTCGTTATATGAACCGAGGAAATAATTGATTAAAATTAATGATTTACTCTGCATCATGAGTCTCTTCTGCTATTGTTACACATGCTAGAAGATCATCTAATATTTGTAAAAGCCTGAGAGGATTTTCTGCGCTGGCACTCAGTCTAACAGTTGCACCATCCAATTCCATTTCAACAAAATCTTCATTATCTGGTTCTATCGAATTAGCTATTATGTAGGCGGTTCTTTTGTCCTGATATTTGAGATCGATATTACATTCCATTGATCTCACAAACTCTTTGCAACTTATTATTTTTTCTGATACCTAACTAGTGGTTGAGGACACGATCTTTAAGTATGCAGAGCCATACCTGTTTTAAACTATGAATATTGGAGCGTTGGGACTAAATAGTAGATAACTCCTCATATTATTTAAGAGGATATTTATCGAGGAAACTATCCATGTCTAAACCTAATATCTTGTATAAAAATGTTGAACAAGCTTTGATACCTGCTGCTAAAGGAGATCGATTTTATAGGAATAAAGATTGGGTGAGGACAACGATAGCTATTACTGAAGATCATTTAATATATAGAAATTCAGAGGATAAAGACACCATACCCCTGAAAGATATTTACTACATGGATAGAAAGTTGGGTTATCCTAAAGCTCAGGGTGGAACCGTACTAAATTTTAATTACAAGAAAGGGGATGAGACTTATTTAGGATTAATAAAAAGTCAAAATAAAAATCATCTTAAAAGGACCATCCTTATAGCAACAATATCCAATATTCCAATATATTTTATTTCACCATACCAAAAAGGTGGAACGATCAATACCGATAAAGAATGGCAAAAAGGTATATTCCAAGTCGATAAAAGCTCTATATTGTTGAAAAGTCCTGATGGAAAAGTCGTTAATGAGATTCCTCAAAGAAAAATCTTTAGCGAAAGCAAAGATAAAATCAAAGGTTATGATGCATTGAAATTAAGTTATGAAAAGGATGGTAATGAGCTTGCGGATCTGATGTTTTCACCCAAGATATCACTAGCTATACTAGGAGATTTTTTTTCTGAAGTTCTTATGAAGAAAAAAGGAAAAAAAAGAAAACTATCATCTCAAGAAAAAGAAGTCATGATGGCTGTACAGACGGGGATAAACTCTTCCAGTGAGATAGCAGAATTGATGGAGATGGATCATGATGAAGTTTTAGATATGATAGATAAATTGAAGGAAAAAAATGTTCTGAACATAATCGGAAGAGAAAAAATAGTAGAATTAAGTTCTGAGGGGAAGCAGGCATTAGAAGGGTCAGGAGAAGCGATGTGAGTTTTAAAAGAAATGTTTGTGAAAAACTAAAATATATGTGAGCATATCAGATTATAAGCTGTAGAAAAAATCAAGATTACAATTTTACTTAGCAGCGCTGAGAAGAGCGTTAGAAAAATTTGTCCGAAAATTCCTCATTCATTTCGATAATGATGATCATATAATCATGAGTAGGCAAAATGCACCGTTATCTAGAGAGCCTGAGGGGGGCCACTCCACTTTTTGATTTTTCAGACAATGGAAGTCATTCTAATAACACCTCACAAAGAACTAAAATCATCGAGATAACTATTTTGCTCATTTTCTCCTTAATGAACGGTACAAACCTCTGAAATAGCTTTTTGTAGGAGGTCTAGAATCTCTTACGATAAGTACATTAGAATCTGTAGAAGAAGCTATCTTCTCAGGAAGAACACCGAAAACAGTGCCTTCTAATCTAGCTTCTCTTACGGCCCCAACACATATTGTATCATATTCCTTTAGCACCTTATTTAGAGCTTCTTCTCTATCGTCGGCAACTATTACTCTGGCATAATATTCTTCAGAGCTTAACTCCGTTTTCTCCGCAATTTCCTTGATGTGACCCTCACACATCTCTATCAATTCTTCATCGGATCGATCTTCTTCTCGTATCTGAACGTTAAGAAGGGTCAGCGATTCCGCATCTTCAGATTTACTTACATCATAGGCTCTTTTTACCGTTGCCAAGGTGTTAGGCCCCTCTCCTACAGCCGCAACTACCTTTCCGACTTTTTCTTTACCTATCTTTACGATGACAAGATCTGTCTTATTTATATTTTCAACAAGAGTATCTAGATTTCTTCCCAATTTTTTATCTTTCCATTCTGATGCTCCTTTCCACCCGAGGAAAACCTGATCTATATCTCCTTTCTCCATGATTTTGTTCACTGAGGTCCTCAGGTTTTTTTCTATATCTCCTTCAGCTCTGATCCCTATCGATAATTTTTCAGCAAATTCCCTTCCAATCTCGAAGATATCTTTCTCCTTATCTATTCTTTTCTCCTCAAACTCAGGTAATTGTATCACGTTCCTACCTTCCACCGGTTCTATCACATGCAGCACTACTATTTCTCCTTCTTTTCTTGCTGAAGCACTTAGTGCACCAAATTTCAAAAGTTGTTTTTCTTCTTCTGGATCTTCAGTAGCTATAAGTACTTTCCTCTTGTCTTCTTTTGTCTCCAATTCCTTTTTTTTCACGAACCAGTCAAGGGTTCCATGCTCTTCTATACGGTCTTTTGAATACAAACCGTACCAAACTGATCCGAAACCTACGATAGCAAATCCTATCAAAAGGACGCTAAAATCCAACTGAATCAAGACCAATAAACATCCTAGAATTCCTATTGCTGGGACAAAGGGATAGCCGGGCGTTTTGAAGGAAGGTTGATAAAAATCTGGATCGGTTTCTCTCATGACTATTATACCTACATGGACAAATGCGTAGGTGAGCAGATAAGCGAAGCCCGCTACTTCTGCAAGAATATCTATAGTAGCTCCAGATGCGACCATAACGAAGATCAAAAGGCCCGTGATCAATATCGATTTATAAGGTGTTTTGAACCTTCCGTGCACTTCATCCAACCAAGGAGATAAAACTCTATCTCTTGCCATAGCGAAATTTATCCTTGTAGCGGCAAGTATAGAAGCGTTAGCGCTGGATATCGTTGCCAACAAAGCACCGATTATCATAGTTAAAGACCCTTCTCTTCCTAGAAAGTTACTTGCCACGTCTGCTAAAGGTATGGTAGAACCTCCAAGATCGGCTATATTCATGGACCCAACGCTGACCAACATGACCAAGGCATAGATTGATGTAGCGGTGATTACTGAGCCTACCATTGCTAAAGGGATGTTCTTAGAAGGTTCCTTCACTTCTTCAGCTATATCAGCTATGACCTCAAATCCTATGAAACTCACAAAAACAGTACCTACCGTCATCATCACTGCTGAGAACCCCTCAGGATTGAAGGGTGTTAGGTTTTCTGCATCGACCCATGGTAACCCGAAGACTAGAAATACAATTATTATCCCAACCAGTATGGTGACTATTAAATTCTGTAATTTGCCGGCCTCTCCAACCCCATAGATGTTCACTAGGATCAGTATTATAGCCATTATCAGAGCTGCGACAGAAATGGTTATTCCACCATATAGTTCGACTAGATATTGACCGAAACCTAGCATATAAAATGCAGAGGCGAAAGTTAAGCCCGACCAGAGTATCATGCCTGAAATACTGCCTAAAAAGTTGCCGAGAGAGGCATGAATATAGTGATAACTTCCGCCGGTCACAGGCATAGAAGTGGAGAGTTCAGAGAGCGATAAAGCGGCAAGAACTGATATGATCCCTCCAATGATGAATGATATCATGCTGGCAGGACCGGCTTGCTGACTGGCGATGCTCGGCAGTATGAAAACACCGGCTCCTAGCATCGTTCCGAGACCTATTGTAAAGGCACCGAAGAAACCTATGTCTCTAGCCAAATCAGAATTTACCATCGAAATTCCTTTCTTTTACCGCTTGAGTCAATTTTAAAGAAATTTTTGAATATTTATAACTTTCTACTGTTAAAGGATTGAAAACTGCTCCTTGTTTTTGATTTAAAAAAGTCTAGTTCTTGGCTATACATACGATTTTAGATGAAATGATTTTGGAATGAAATTCAAGTTATCAAAATATTATCAGATACTTCAACTTTGAATCTAATTCTCCTTTTGCATGAAAGGTGATCCCTGATTTTGTGGTATAAAATTCCCATTTCTCTTTGTTTTCCTTAAGATATTTTTTGAGATAAAATATCCGTAGTTGTGAATGATCTATGGGATTATATGATCTTTGAAGTAAGCTAGGATGTAGTTCTCATGTTTAGATTATACCTCTCTGAAAAACGTTTTTCGTGAAATGATTTCTTCTCTGTTGTGCTTTGCTTCTCTGCATTGTCATTTAGGTAATGGAGATAGGGTATTAAATACCGCCCGCTCCAATCCACATAAAACTTATAATCTCGCAAGTATTCTACTACACTAAGGTTATATTAAGATGTCCAAGGATCAGCTCTACAATCATGTTGATGAAGCGATAATCCCTGCCGGTAGGGACGGAAATATATTTAAAGACATAGAGTGGGAGAAAACTCGAATAGTGGTGACTGATAAGTACTTGATTTTCAAAGGGATGGAACATGAAGGATATCTTCAACTCAACAATATTTATAATTTAGATAAGACATTAAAATTCAATAAAGGTAAAGGTAAAGACATACTCAATTTCTTTTATAAAAAAGGTGAAGAAACCTATTTTGGTTTGATCAAGTCTGCTCGAAAAGACTATCTAAAAAGATCTATCCTGGTGGCTTCGATATCTACGATCCCAATATTTTTTATTTCTCCGTATAGGGTAGGAGGTCGAGTGCAAACCGATGAGGATTGGGTGAGAGGGATCTTGGAGATCACTCCTTCAAAAATTTTAATAAAAGATGTAAGTAAAAAATTATTAGCACAACTTACAGGAGATGAAGTTTTTCGGGTTGATTCTGATAGAGTTAAGGGACACGATGCTCTCAAAATAAGTTATATTAAAGATGAGAAGGAAAAAACAGATTTGATGTATTCGCCAGGAGTATCTCTTTCAATCCTTCATGATTTTTTCAAAAATGTTTTGATGAGCGATAAGACTGACAATATACCAATTTCAGAAGTTGAAAAAGAGATGATGTTAGCCATTGAGAGCGGTATAAATTCTTCAATGGAATTATCAGAACTTACAGATCAAGATCACAGAAATATAATAAAACATATAGACGCCCTAAAAGAGAAAGGTTTTATCAAAGAGATAGGTATAGATAAGATAGTTGATTTAACATCGGCTGGAAAGAAAAAAATAGGCGACTCTTTAGAAAGGTGATAAAATGGATGATAATGAAAAAGAAGAAATCGATGAAGATTCCGACGAAGAAGAAAAACTTTACACTATTTTTAATCTCAATGGAGAAGATTATGGAATTTCTGTAGAGGTGATGGATGAAATAGTTAAAGATATAGATACTTTTAATGTTCCAGCATCTCCAGAATATCTACTAGGAGCCACAAACTTACGAGAAAACGTAGTACCTGTAATAGATCTCAAATTATTAATAGGATTAGGCAAGACTAAAGATGGATGGGAGGAAGTTTTATTGGTGAGACATGAAGGTAAGAGATACGCGATGCCTGTAGACGAAGTTAAAGATATGATCTCTCCAAAAAAGCAACAGATGGTCGATCCTTCATCTATCACCAATCTGAGGGAAAAGAACATAAAATGGATGATCAAATTAGATGACAACAAGAGTGTGAGGGTCCTTGATTTTAAAGAGTTACTAAGTGGGATCATAGACGACTTTGAAATAGAAGAAAAACTCGGAGAATAAAAGATGAAATTGGAGAAAGATACTGATTCATATGGGTTTAAAAGATTAAAAAATGAAATATCTAAAAAGATTGGGGTTGATTATGATAATTATTCAAACCGTCATTTAAGAAGAAGATTTCATGCTAGAATGAGAGTGGTAGATACCCCTAAATTTTCAGATTATCTTAACTATTTGAAGAAGAATGAGAAAGAAGAAATTGAAAAGCTGAGAGATCTTTTAACTGTTAACGTTACTAAATTTAAGAGAGATATAGAAGTTTGGAAAATCATCGAAGGAGAGGTAGTACCTGACCTACTAAACAAGGACAAAACAGGATTGAATAGGATAAGAGCCTGGTCGGCTGGATGTGCCACTGGTGAAGAGCCCTATTCTCTTTCTATTTGCTATCTTAAGAATAAATCCTCGAGTGGACCCTCTTTTAAAATAACGGCCACAGATTTAGATAGTGAAGCGCTTACATTCGCAAAAAGAGGAGAATATCCTGATAAATCATTAAAAAATCTATCAAGAACTGAGAAAAGAGACTTTTTTAATGATGTAGATGGTGGATGGAAAATCAAAGAAAAAGTTAAAAGACAGGTGGATTTTAAGAAAAAAGACATTTTCAAAACAAGGTTCACTCAAAAATTTGATTTTATATCATGCAGGAATCTGATGATATATTTCAATAACGAGGCCAAAACAAAACTCATGGAGAGACTTGTAGAAAGTTTAAGACCAGGAGGATATCTTGTGATAGGGATGTCGGAAAATCTAAGAGCCCCTGCAAAAGACAAAGTAAAAGCATACAATTTGAGAAAAAGGGTTTTTTTGAAAGAATAGTTTCTATCAGTCTCTAGAGTTTTCTACCCAATGTAGCGTATCGAGGATCATTGCTATTGTGCCATCTCCTAGAATAGTTGCCCCCATGAAACCCCCCAACCCTTGAAGATGCTCAGGCAGAGGTTTGATGACGATTTCTTTTTCTGTTAAAACTTCGTCTATAACCAATCCAGCCGTTTTTCCTTCCTTTGAGATTATTGATACGGTAAGTTTTTCTTCATTTTCCTTTATTTTTTTAGTATCGATATCCTCAAATTCGTTAGGCAAGTATATTAGTGGTAAATAATTCTCCCTGATTCTCATGAAATCATCTCCTTTGATCTTCTCAATATTCTCAGGGTCGACTTGAGCAGTCTCTACAACATCTTCTAAAGGAAGCGCATAGGTTCCACCTCTCACCTTAATCAAAAATGCTTGTACGATAGCCACTGATGGAGGTAACGTCAACCTTATAGAAGTACCCTCATTCTTCTCCGATTTGACATTGACTTCGCCTCCAAGAGAATCCATAGTTTTTTTCACTACCTCCATTCCTACGCCTCTACCGGATACTTGAGTAACTTCATCCTTTGTAGAAAAATGAGAGTTGAAAATCAACATATAAAGCTCTTCATCGGATATC
The DNA here is from genome assembly GCA_964602715.1 of uncultured Thermoplasmata archaeon. GTDB lineage: Archaea > Thermoplasmatota > Thermoplasmata > Halarchaeoplasmatales > Halarchaeoplasmataceae > Natronoplasma. Next base: position 18,300 of record CAZRSB010000032.1, read on the forward strand.
TCATCAACTTCGTCCTCATCTAAAAGTTCTCTTTCTATAGCTTTAAGTTTGATTTTTTCTTTATCAAGACCTCTACCATCATCACTGACTTCGATCACAACGTTCTCTTCTTTCTGTTTAGCTGCCAGTTTTATTTTACCCTCTGGAGATTTTCCCTTTTCTTTTCTTTCTTCGACAGGTTCTATTCCGTGATCTATGGCGTTTCTAAGAAGGTGGACCATAGGATCAGTGATCCTGTCAAGTATTGATCTGTCCAACTCTATTTCCTCGCCAATCATCTCAAAATTTACCTTTTTGTTGTTATCCTTTGCCAAGTCCCTAACCATCCTAGGAAAACGGCGGAATACTGTTCTTACTTCTGTCATCTTCATGTCTAACACGGACTCTCGTAGATCTCCTGAGATCCTATCTATCCTACTGGTCACGTTGGACAGTCTATCAGACTCAGTCGTACGGGAGATATCTTCTAAGGAACCTTTTGATATTACCAGTTCACTCACCAAATTCATTATATGTTCTATATCTTTAAGATCCACCTTTATTTTATCTGAGGTTTTTATTTTTCTTTCTTTTTTACTCTTTACATTTTCATCTTCTTTTTGAGTTTTTTCTTTTTTCTTTGTTAATAATTTACTCCCTTTATCTCTTTTAACTTCAATGGTTAAACCAGCTGTCTTATCTAAATCACTCTTATCTATCTCTTTCTCAGTTATTAGATAAAATTGATTATGTGATGGATCTACTTTCTCTGGATCTGGATGAAAAATATTATAATCAAAATCTATTTTTTCTTTAACTTCCATACCTCGAACCGATGGTAGTTTCTCTTCTTCAGAGACAGTTATTATAGCCAGAGTTACTTCTTTTGATTGTTCTTTCAATAATCCTTTGATCTTTTTAGGAAGATAGATTTTCATTTCTGTATCTGATAGATCTTCCGTCTCATCTTGTTCTTCTTTTTTTGAATCTTTTTTTTCACTTTGTATAGATTTATCAAGTTCTTCGATCAAGTGAGAATAGTCAATTTTTTCTCCTTTTGCAAGGATTTCTATAGTATCTACGCATTCGAATAATAAATCAAAAAGATTTTTCTCAACCTTACTATTTTCGTTCTTTAATTTATCGAAAAGCTCTTCCATCCGATGGCTTATCTTTTGAATCCCCTCATAGCCCATTGTTCCTGCCATGCCCTTGAGAGTGTGGCTAGCTCTGTATATCTCTTCAATAAGATCTAAATCGTTTGGATCATCTTCTAATGATAATAAAGTTTCATTCATCTTTTCTATTTGCTCTCTTGTCTCTTCTTCAAACATTTCTTGGTATTCCTCGCTCATCAGTTTTCCTCCATAAACATCTTAAGTAGTTCTTCTCCAATCTCATCCGGAGAACCTTCAAAATCAGGTTTTATTTTTTCTTTAGTTGCCTTTGGCATACCATATACAACGGAACTTTCTTCATCTTGAACCGCCAAATATCCACCGTTATCTTTAATGATTTTTGCTCCCATAGCTCCATCTTTTCCCATACCTGTCAGTATCACCCCTATGGTCTTATTTCGGTATATCTCGGCTGCTGATTGAAAAAGGTAATCCGCAGAAGGTCTAACACCATGCAATTTTGGCTTATTTTTTAGGACGATGGATTTTTCCTTGCTCCATTCATTAACCATACCGTGGTAATCTGAAGGTATGATGTAAACTTGGTTATTTTTTATCTTATCATGATCCTTTGCCTCTTTGACAGGCAATCTTAGTTTAGTATTCAAGGTCTTTGCCAAGTGACTAGTAAAATTCGGGGGCATGTGTTGAACAACTACGATAGGAACAGGGAAGTCATTAGGAAATTTAGAGAGTAAATCATCTAAAGCATGTGTACCCCCTGTAGAAGATGCTATTGTGATTATATGTCCTTTGTATTTTTCGGGCTTGAAATCTTTCTGGACAGTTTTCACTTTATCTTTAGTTAGATTTTCTAGGTCCATCCTAGCAGCATTTTTCACTTTTTTTATTATTTCTGAAGATTTCTTCCTTATATCCATGGAGAGAGAGCCGGAAGTTTTTGAAATAAAATTTACAGCTCCAGCATCTAAAGCTTTTATTGACATATCACCCTCTCTTTTTCCAAGGGCTGAAACGATAACAATAGGGGTTGGGTCGTCGGACATTATTTCCTTTACAGCCGTCAGTCCATCCATTTTAGGCATTTCTATATCCATCAATATGACATCGGGATTCATTTCTTGGTTCAGCTTGATAGCCTCTGCCCCGTTTTTCCCAGTCCCTATGACCTCGATTTCTCCATCTTCTTCTAGGATGTCAGATAATATAGTTACCATAAAATTCGAATCATCTACTACAATCGCTTTTACTTTACTAGAGGTCATCTGTTGAAATATCCTTCAAATCATATTTATAATTTCTCAACATTTCGGTGAATTATAGATTAAAACTTTGTCAGACAAGACAAAGGCAAGATAGAATTTGTTTTTACCACCCAGAGACTCTCGTCGGTTATCAAAAATTATATTAACCCCTTTCAACATAGTTATGTCCGACGATATGTCAGACGATGGTGGTTTGATGGATGGAAGAAATGTAGACGAACTGATTAAAAAAATGCACGAAGAAAAAGATCATACTGTAGATTATCTACGAGAATCCTTTAGCGAGGAAGAACTCGCGGACTTAAATCGAGAGATAACAGCAGAAATAGAATTAAGCAACTGAATTATAAAATTATTAAAAGGTATTGTGTAATCACACAATGCTATTAGTTTCTTTTTTTTTTAATTTTTTAAAATCACTAAACAAAGTAACAAATACAAAATTAAAGATATCTAGTTTTCAAGGACCTTGCTGATCTCCTCTAGAACACTATCTTTTTTGAAAGGCTTTACAATATATCCATCCGCACCTCTCTTTATTGCCTCTGTGACTTTTTCATGCTGATCTACAGATGTGCACATGATTACCTTTTGGTTTTCGCTAAATTGTTTTATTTCTGATAAAGCTTCGAAACCGTCCATTTCAGGCATCACAACGTCTAGCGTTACTAAATCTGGATCAAGTTCTTTTACCATCTCAACTGCTTGTTTTCCATTTTCTGCTTCTCCCACTATATTGTATTTCATAGAGAGAATCTTTCGGAGCATTTTTCTCATAAATTTTGTATCGTCTACTATCAATACTTTCTCAGCCATTATAATATGCCAAACTACTCTTTTCATATATAATTTTTCTGATTCTTTCTGAAAGCATATTGTGCTAGATTTCCAAAAATATTAATACCAACCGGTAATATTTTAATATTGATTCTTATGGGGCTATTATTTGATAATAAGGAGGATGAATTGCGAAAAAGACTGAAAGAAAAAAATATTGAATTACGAGATTGCCAAAGGAAAAAAGATTTTTTCAATAGAACATT
>CAZRSB010000033.1:0-21488 GCA_964602715.1 uncultured Thermoplasmata archaeon
TGCCCACAAATCGGTCATCATCATCTCCTATTGGATCCCATCCCCCCTCAGTATTCACAAATACGTCATAACCTAGACTATTCTCATCTAAATCGTTAGTCAATTCGTAATTCCCCTCAAGATCATTACGTACATCATTTAGATCGTGCCAATCAGATATCATTACATCAAAATGTAGGTCATTTCCATCAATATCTGCTGTCAGATCTTCTTCATACTCGTTGATCGAAGGATCGAGGTCTTCTGATGAAAGTGGATCTTCATCATCTAACTCTCGGTTGATATCGGCAGCACTAAAAGTCACACTTAGCGGACTCACGATTAAAAGACCGACCAAAAGCAAATTTAGATTTTTATATACTTTATTATCACCCAATATTTTGTTTATACTCATTTCTATCACACACCCAAGTTACAGTTTAGGTTTCTAACTCTTTTAAAGAGTATTAATAATAAGAGTTCATATTTTGTATATATAATTAATCATTTTTTTAATTTAATATATGTTTTAAACTTAAGCATAAAGTATAAATAGATATGAATACTATATAGTGTCTTAGCATATATAAAATAAGAGGGTTGAAATTATGAAAATGGAAAAATATATGGCTGCGGTTTTAGCATCAGCATTATTGCTCTCTGTACTCGGCGCAGTTAGTGCCCATGTAGAATATAGTGATGTAATAATAGACGAAGAAGGGGATGTATCATATTTCCGTCCTAATGACCCATTTCCAATACAAGATGAAAAACCAAATGCGGACATAATCCAGGTAGAACTGAGTAGTGAAGGTAGCACCGTCTCAGTTTCTCTCACAGTCGTGGGAGAGATATTGGACCATCAGGACGATGATAATGTAAGTATTTCATACCGTATATGGTTCCAGGATGAAGACGGCACAGGATATTTTATCCAAAGCGATGGCTATGAGACATTCTTTTATGTAGACGGTTATCCATATGAAACAGAAGAAACCAAAGGAATCGGTACGGATACGTTAAGTGTAAGTTTTTCAGCTGAGGAAATTGGTGAACCTGCGACTCTAGAACTTACTGAAGCGGAGATATGGATGACGGTTGAGGATGACGAGGGTGTACATACTTATCGAGATACAGCCACTGCAGACGACGATGAGGAAGATGATGAGAATGATGATATAGTTGGGTTTGAACCTGAGAACCTGGAACTAAACATAGAGCCTACTACCGGCGAATCACCGTTGGAAGTCTTGATAACCATAAGTGCCGATAATACAGGAGAAACAGATGGAGGAATACCGGTAATGATCGATGACAAAATAGAACCAATATACATATTAGAAGTACCTGCTGAGAGTAGTGCGGAAGAATCCCTTGATCACACTTTTTATGAGGAGGATGTTTATTCGATCTCTTTCGGATATCAAAGTGAGACGGTGATAGTAACTGGAGATGAGGATGATGATCCACCAGAGGATGAGTACAGTGATTTGATAACAGATCCAGAAGACGATGTTATGCGGGCTACAGGCGAAGGTGAAGAAGATTGGGAATTCGTTGAAAGCCCGGATATAGATATCACCCGTGTAGAGATCTCTGAAAGCGATGAAATAGTGACCGTTTCTTTGACAGTGAAAGGAACGATCAGGGACCATCCTGACTTTATTTACCAGATATACCTGAAAGATGGTTATGATGGAACATATGACATAAGGTACAGTGATGGTGAAAGCTCATTGATGATTCACGAACTCTATTCTGCCGATGTAGCGATCGGCGGAGTAGGTACCGATACATTGGATGTAGTTTTTGCCCGGGAACAAATATACAATCCTGGAGAGTTATTGATCTCTAAAGTTGAGACTTACAACGAAGGTATGGCTGAAGTCGACATGGCAGGGCCCGACACTGAGTATCCACCTGGCTATGATGATCCTGATCCTGCTGATCCTGTTGATCCTGATCCTGTTGATAACGGAGAGGAAGATGATGATGATGAGGGCATACCAGGATTTAGTTTTATCTTGTTGACCACAGCAATGATCATAGCTTTGTTGATCTACAGGATTAAAAAGGACTGATTTTTCTGATCAGATAAAAAACTTTTTCTATCTTTCCATTTTTTATAATTTTGTTGGCCTTAAAATACGTGGGAAAAAGGATAGAGGGGTCGGTCTTAGACCCCGTACCTCTGTTCGGGTGTTCGAGGCGGATTGCATTGATTATTAGAATCTATTCTCTAATTAATTATTTGAAGCAATTATCTGAATCGATAACTGATACTATCATCTGATTTCATCGATGGTCTCTTGGATCGAAACCAACAATGCTTTCTTGATATTTTCTTTACACATACTTGGTGTGCCTTTTTTCTTAGCTGAAGCCTGTTCTGGAAGAAAGGGAACGTGAATAAAACCGTACAGTATGTCTAGATCATTTTTATTTACATGATAGGCTGTAGAATAAAAAACGTGGTTGCATACATAGGTTCCAGCTGAATAAGAAAGATAAGCGGGTATATCCTCCTCCTTTAATGCCTCTACGATCTTTTTAGTAGGGATGGTTGCGTAAAAAGCCAGTTCGCCTTCTTCGACTATTTTCTCATCGATAGGTTTTCTGCCTTCATTGTCCTGTATCCTAGCATCGTTCAGGTTGAGTGCAACTCTTTCAACTCTGATATCTGCTGTTCCATCTGCTTGGCCCACATGTAAAACAACATCTGGATCTATCTCATCAATCAGATCAAACACCATCTTGGATGATTCATGAAATGCTGTAGGTATCTCTTCAGTGATTATTTTAACGCTATCCAATTCATCTTCAGCTATATCATTTACTGCTACTGAAGACGGATTTACAGGTTCATCACCAAAGGGATCAAATCCAGTCAATAGGATCGTGAAAATTCTATCTTCACCTTTCATATATGAAAGATATCTCCTGTTCTTTTAAATTTTTTCCTGAGTTAACAACAATGGTTTACAGGCAAATATTATTTATCAGTGTGAAATAAGTTACAGACGATATGTCCCTATCTATAGATATTGGAGGAACTTTTACTGATTTCGTTATTGTCGATGATGATATCGATCATTTCAAAAAAGCTTCTACTCCTGAAAAACCTGAAGAAGCTATAAGAGTTGGGCTAGAAGAAGAAAACGTAAAAATCGCAGGTGACGTTCTTCACGGTACAACAGTTGCAACAAATGCCTTCATAGAAAAGGAGGGCGCAGAAACAGCTTTTATAACAAACAGGGATTTCGAAGATATAATTTTCATCGGTAGACAGACCAGACCAGAACTCTATGAATTGGACGTTGAAAAGTCAAAGCCACCCTTAAAAAAAGAAAACACGTATGGTATTTCTGGCCGGGTAGATCATAAAGGAAATATCTTAAATACAATTGACAAAGATGAGTTAAGGAAGGTGGCTGAAGAGTTAAAAAAGAAGGAACTATCTTCAGCAGTCTGTCTTCTTCATTCCTATAAAAATCCTGACCAAGAGAAAGAGGTAGGAAAAATTTTAGACGAATATGGGATAAACTATTCGCTTTCACACCAAGTCAGTAATGAGTTCAGAGAATACGAAAGAGGGTTAACGACTCTCATGGATGCCTATCTCAGTCCTGTAGTGGATCGGTACTTTCAGTCGCTCAAAAACATATTGAAGCAAGAACCTTACATAATGAAATCTGGAGGAGGTCTAGAACCTAGTTCAATAGTAAATGCAGTGGACTGTCTATATTCTGGCCCTGCAGGAGGAGGTGCAGGAGGAGCTTTTATCGCAAAAACAATTGGTGTGTCTAATCTTGTTACACTTGACATGGGGGGTACGAGTGCAGATATGGCCACTATAATAGACGGTAAAATATCTTGGGAAGATGAAGGAAAAATCGACCGTTTTCCTATTAAAACAAAGATGGTCGATCTAGTAACTGTGGGATCGGGAGGAGGTAGTATCGCAAAATGTGATGAAGGAGGGGCATTGAGAGTTGGACCTAAAAGTGCAGGAGCTATGCCAGGGCCTGTATGTTACGGGAGAGGAGGGGTTAAACCTACCGTTACAGATGCACTGCTTCTGATGGGATATATTGACGAAGATTATTTTTTGGGAGGAAACATGAGATTAGACATCAAAAAAGCAAGAAAAGTATTAGCTGATCTTTCTGATGAGTTGAAAATGGAATTTGAAGACACTCTAAAAGGTATCTTCAGAGTTGCAAATTCAAAAATGGCTAGAACAATGAAAGAAATTACAGTAAAAAGAGGAATTGATACGAAAAACTTTTCTATATTGGCCTTTGGCGGTGCTGGACCTCTTCATGGTGCCTCGATCGCTGAAGAGCTGGATATCGAGAGAGTGATCGTTCCCCCGATGGCTGGAGTTTTCTCTGCCCTAGGAATGATAACTGGTGATATAGTACATGATAACAGTAAGACCATATTAGTTTCTCTAGATGAAAAAGAAAAGATCGAAGAGGTCAGACAAAAACTGAAAGCTGAACTCAAAGTTGAAGGAGAAGAAAATACATTTTTAGGTCTGAGATACAAGGGACAGAGTTATCATATAAATGTACCCTTTTCTGGTTCGCTAAAAAAATCAGCTGAAGCTTTCCATGAAAAACATAAGAAAAAATATGGTTATTCTAACCCAGATGAAGATATAGAGGTTGTGAGAGTACACGTAGAGATCAGAAAAAGCAGATACATCGGTGATTTGAGTTATAAATTCAAGTCTGGGAAACATCCAAAAAACAGAAAATGCCTGTTCTCTGATGGTTGGCATGAAACGTCCATATATAAAAGAAAATTTTTATCAGAAAGGAAAAATGGAGAAGGACCTAGTGTGATAGAAGATGAGAATTCTACAATATTAGTTCCTCCTGGATGGCGTTGGAAGATCGGAAAAATCGGTTCAGTCATATTAGAGGTGACATGATGAAACGGTTGGATCCAACAGAACTAGAAGTCATGAAACACAATTTTACTGCTATACCTGAACAGATGGGAGCGGCTTTGCAGAGATGTGCTTACTCCCCTAATATCAAGGAAAGGATGGATGAATCCTGCGCATTATTTAGCTCTGATCAAAAGATGATAGCTCAAGCTGAGCACATCCCAGTACATCTGGGAGCCATGCCAAAAGCTTTGGAAAGTTCTGTAAAAAGGGTAGATTTTGGCCCTGAAGATCAGATAATTATCAACGATCCCTACTCAGGAGGCACACATCTTCCAGACATAACAATAATAAAACCCGTATTTATGGATGATCTTCAACTGGGGTTTGTTGTGAATCGGGCACACCATGCCGATATAGGAGGAAAAACACCCGGCTCAATGCCCGGAGAGAGTAAAAAATTAGAAGAAGAAGGTCTGATCTTTCCACCTCAGTTGATAATCACAGATGGTGATGAAAACAAAAAAGTTTTTAAACTTTTTAAAAAAACTCGATCACCAGAGGAAAGAATAGGGGACTTAAGGGCTCAGATAGGTGCTAATGAGAGAGGTGCTGTAGAATTCAAAAAGGCAGTGAAAAAATTTAGTTTTGAAAAATATCAAGCCTTTAAAGAAGAGATAATCAAATATTCAGAACAAAGGACAAAGGAGATGATGAAGAAACTACCCAATACTCAGTTAGAATCTGAAGATCTGATGGAATGGAATGATGGGATAAAACTAAAACTCAAAATGAGTCTAGAAAAAGAAAATATAACCTATGATTTTTCTGGAACAGATCCTCAGGTAGAGGGTAACATCAATGCTCCAGAACCGGTTACTCATTCAGCAGTTTACTATACTTTGAGATGCCTTTTGCCGAGAGATGTTCCTGTGAATGAGGGTTGTTACTCTCCTATCAACGTTTTTGTTCCCGAAAAAAGTGTTTTGAATCCATCACCTCCTGCTGCTGTGTCAGCTGGAAACGTAGAGACATCTCAAAGAGTGGTTGAATTGATCTTTCGCGCTTTAGCGGAGATACTTCCTGAAAAAATACCTGCAGAAAGTCAAGGTACAATGAATAACTTGGTTATAGGATCAGACGATTTCACATATTACGAAACTATTGGAGGCGGTGCTGGAGGTTCAAAAAAGAGAAAAGGTGAAAGTGGAGTTCACGTCCACATGACCAATACTAAAAACACTCCAATCGAATCGTTAGAAAATAATTATCCCCTCCTTGTCACATCTTATAATTTGAGAAAGGGATCTGGAGGATCGGGAAAAAATCCAGGAGGTGAAGGTATAGTAAGAGAGATAAAAGTATTGAAAGATGTAAAAGTTTCGATCCAATCTGAACGAAGAGAGATACGTCCTAAGGGGTTAAAAGGTGGAGGGGATGGAGACGTTGGAAAAAACATACGGATTAAAGGATCTAAGAAAAAAATACTCAAAAGCAAAGTGACCGTGGATCTTGAGGAAGGAGAAAGAATTAGGATAGAAACGCCCGGGGGAGGGGGATGGGGGAAAGTTAGAAAAATTTAAGTTGCTTCAACTATTAGAGGTTTGTCGAGGAGACTTGATTCTCCTCGGTCATTAAAAAATCGATAAGGAGTTCGATATCATGACAAAAAAAACTGACTATCTGATGGAAAAATATGAGAAGATGAAGGAAGAGGGTTTAACATGGACTATCAGAAATCTAGAAGGTCCTTCAAAACCACACGTAACAGTAGACGGTAAAGAATGCATAATGTTGGCCTCTAATAATTATCTTGATCTCGCTAATCATCCTAGATTAAGAGAAGCAGGTAAAAAGGCGATAGAAGAATATGGTGCAGGAGCAGGGTCCGACTGGTCGATAGCAGGCACTATGGACATACATGAAGAGCTATGGAATAAGATAGCTGATTTCAAAGAAACGGAATCAGGCATGACTTATCAAACTGGATTTGCAGTGAATCAAGGTCTAGTTCCACAGCTAGCTGGAAAAGGTGATGTGCTGATCTCTGATGAGTTGAATCACGGCAGTATAATCGACGGTATCATGATCGCTCAAAGGATGTTCAAAGCCGATAAAATGGTCTACAGCCACTCAGACATGGGTGAACTAGAAGAATGTCTAAAAAAAGCTGAAGAAGAGGGTTACGACAAAAAAATAGTGTTGACTGACGGAGTCTTCAGCATGGATGGTGATATAGCTAAGATGGATGAGATCCAAGAGATAGCCGACGAATACGGAGCTTTAACCTATGTAGATGATGCACACGGTGAAGGAGTCCTTGGAGGAGGTCACGGTATTGCTAAAGAATTCGATTTAGAAGATAGAATCGATATACAGATGGGAACATTCTCAAAAGCCTTCGGTGGTTTCGGAGGAATGCTAGCAGGGGATGAAGGCCTGATAAAATATGCTTACAATACTTCTAGATCATGGTTGTTAAGTGCAGCTTTCCCACCCCATGTAGCAGCTATAAATATGGAATCTTTAGATCTTGTCGATAAAGAGCAGGATAGAGTGAAAAAACTTTGGGATCTAACAGAATACTTTAAAGATGAAATGGAAAGCATGGGATTCGATACGGGATACAGCGAGACGCCTATAGTTCCAGCTATGGTGGGAGACAGCAAAAAATGTCAAAAACTCGCAGACAGACTTTATGAAGAAGGCATCTTCGGCCTTGCTATCGTGTATCCTATGGTAGCTAAGGGCGAAGCTAGGATCAGAAACCAGATAAACGCCGGTCTAACCGAAGATGATCTGAACGAAGTATTGAGAGTCTACGAAAAACTTGGCCAGGAATTAGACCTTATCTGAAAAAAAACAAGTGACCAAAAACTCTTTCTTTTTTTCTAAAAGCATATCGATCTTGATAATCAATGCAAATATTTTAATTTGATAACAGAACTTATCAAAATATATGCCTAAGTCGGTAGATCCCCGTAAAAGAATGATAACAATATTTGGATCGATATTTTCCGCGTTATTATTGTTCTTATTTTTTAGTCCTATCAGAACTGAGAGTGTCGAGTCAGAAGAGCTAAAAGAAATCAGTATACCTGAGAGCGAATATTTTAGCAAACGAATTTCATTTCAAACAGGAGAAGAAAAAACGATAAGTTTTTCCATAGAATCCAAAAGTGAAGAGCCAAATCCCAGATTGGTTCCTAGAGAAATAGATATCTTGTTTCTAGATGAAGAAAATTTCAAAAGATACAGAAATGGAACCATCCCTGAGTATATAGAAGAGGGGACTGAATTCTACACTAGTTCATTTTCCACTGAATTCGAACTTCCTGAGCGGGGTAATTATCATCTAATTTTAGACAATACTAATAGATTTTCGCTAGCAAACAGAAATATCAGGAGTTTCTCAGCCGATAGAGCGATTGTTTCGTTAGAATTGAGGACAGAAAGTAAAAGATCAGTGATAGATATACCAACGTGAGGCTAAAAAACAAATATTATTTTCATAGAGAAAGGGTTTTCGGGAGCCCCTATTTAAGAGACTCCCGAACCTCCCTCCCTATTCTCTAGCTTCCTGGTTGAGTCTCGATTGATATTCAGGTCATCATACGAAATTGGTTAAGACTTTGTATTATAACTCAACTTCTCTGATGAAAATAGTAAAGAACAAGATATATATAAAATCCAATGAGAAAATATACTGTAATTTTAGCTTCTTTAAATAAAATGAAAATGCACCAATGAAATAGTTCCGTAAATAGTGCTCCATAATATTTAATTATTGAGAACTCTTTTTTTCCCTTGATGGATTTAGCCGGAAGAGAAAAGATTCTGATTCACCTTTTTTTCCAGAAGAAGAAAAAGAAAGATAGTGATACATCATATTTTAGATGTCAGGAAGGGATAGGGGATCATGTAAGACTATCTGTAAACAGGGTAAGTGATATTTTAGATGAGTTGGAAAAAAAAAATCTATTGACTAAAAATTCTAAAAAAATTAAGGGAGCAGTTAAAAAAAGATACGCTTATTTTTTGACTGAAAAAGGGGAAAATAAAGCTAAATCCATTATAAATAGATTGGCTGACAAAAAAATAAAAATTAAGGATGATAAGAAAACAAAAGAAATAAAATTTGAAGAACTCATGGACAATCATCTCAAAGGTATCAACCCTTATCTCACAGCATTGAATAATTCTGAAGAGGGTATTTTAGACTTAAGAAATTTAGGAGAAGATGATTTCTTTATAGATAGAAAAAAAGAAATAAAAAAGGTCTGTGAATGTATAGAAAAAAAAGATTCAATAAATCTTTGCTTGATTGAAGGTCATATAGGATCTGGGAAAAGTCATCTCATTCAAAAATTAAAAGAAAATATGAGTGGTAATGATTTTAAAATCATTGAAGAGTTTTCTGAAAAGATGTATGAGACAAATCCTAACAAAAAAACTATTTTGTTGATCGACGGACTTGAAGAGATGAGCAAAGAATTGATAAAAAACGTTAGGGACTTCATTGACTCTATGACTACGAAAGATTTATTCTTCATAGGTACCTTCAGCCCTGAGCTGACAACTGAAGATTCAGCTGAATTGGTAGAAAAAATTTTATCTTTAGAAAAATCAAAAAAGATCCGATTGCAGAATTTTGACTGGATAGATACAAGGAGATATCTGTGCAAAAAGATAGGGAGGGAAGAAATCGACGAAGGATTTATAGATATATCGTATAATCTTACCGACGGAAGGCCTCTTTTTCTCGAGAGCATTTGTGAAAAACTTCTATACGATAAAGCCATCGACCCAATCAAAGGAAAATATGACCTTGATGAAAAAGGTCTTGATATCCCTGAAAAAATAAAAGATTCTGTGAACAAAAAAAATAAAATTTTAAATGATAAAGAATTAAGACTGCTGAAACTTTTGAGCTGTTGTGATACTTCTATAAAAAAAGAGCTCATAACGGATCATTGCTCCCATGAAAAATGTAGAACTCCGGCTATCATAGCCAAATTAAAAGATGTTGATTTTTTGAAAGCTGATGTAGAAGACAAATTAGAATTTACCAATAAACTGGAAAAATTGGCTATTTATGATGATATTCCAAAAACAGAAAAGGAAAATTTTCACAAAAATATGAAAGATTTTTTAGAAAAATCTCCTGAAGATACTCCTGCAGTTTTAAAAGAACTCGGGTTCCAAAATGATAAGATAGGGGAAACTAGAGCAGCATGTAAAAGCTATCTTGAAGGTGCTCGTCTCTTTAAAAAAAATTACAAATTAGGGTCTGCAATCAATTTATATAAAAAAGTTATAGATACTATCGAAGAAGTTGATATCGATTGTGTAGAAAGTGAGACCGCTAAAGAAGAACTAGCAGATATTTTAAGAATGAAAAATGAACACGAAAAAGCCTTGGTTTACTACAAGGAGGCCATTGAAGAAGCTAGAAAAAAAAGATTTACTTTTAGATTTTACATAAAAAGTGCAACTTGTTTGAGGAACTTAAGACGTTATGACGAAGCTCGAGACAATTTACGATCAGCGCAAGAAATAATATCCAAATTCAAGGAAGATGATGAATATATAAAAAAAAGATGTGATATTCTAAAGGAAGAAGGAATAATAAATATGAGATTGAATGATTTTGAAGAGTGTCAAAAAAAATTTGATGAATTAAAAAGTTTATCTGATGAAATAAAATCAGATTATTATAAAGCTACTGCTCTTCATTATTTGGGAACTATCCAGTACTATCGTTCTAATCTATATGAAGCAAAAGATATCCTTAAAATGGCGATCGAGATATGGAAAAAGGATGACGATTTAAAAGGATTGAAAGCATCTTATAATAACTTGGGAGTAGTCCTTAGATGCTCTGGTGATCTAGAGAAGGCTATAGAATATTTTAAAAAATCTAATGATATCATGAAAAAAATCGGAGATCAAAGGGGCGATTTACTTTCACTGGACAATCTTGGCATTATCTATCATGACTTGGGATCGCTGGACAAATCTATCTATTATCATGAAAAATGCCTAAAGATCGAAGAAGAAAAAGATGACGAGCATGGAATCGCGGCTACTCTAGATAATATTGGCGTGAATTACTTTCAAAAAGGCAACTTTGACAAAGCTATTCCTTATCACAAAAAGAGTTTGAATTTGAAAAATAAATTAGATAATAAAATCGGTATCTCTTTTTCATTATATAATCTAGGAAGAGCATATGTCGGAAAAGGTGATTTTGAAAAGGCAATCAAGAACTTCAAAAAAAGTCTTGATATAAGATCAGAATTGAAAAATAAGCAAAATATGGGTTATTCAAATCTATGGATCGGCATCACCTACTTAAAACTTGGAAAAATAGATGATGCTGAAAAATTCTTAAATGAGGCACTAGAACTGTTCAAAATATCTAAAGATGATTATGGGATGGGAACTAGTCTTTCTTATCTTGGAAAAGTGAATATGAATAAAGATCGGAAGGATAAAGCAAAAAATTATTTTGATTATTGTAAAAAATTGAAATCGAATATCAGCGATAAAAAATACAAAATTTTGTCAAATAGACATCTTGGAGAGTATTATTTCCAAAGTGATAGATCAAAAAAGGCAAAAAAACATGTCAATGAGGCTCTCAAACAGGCGGATAAAACTGGTATGAAAGATGAGATGGGAGAATGTAAGTTTTTACTGGGCAAAATATACTTACATGATAGTAGAGTTAAAGAAGCTAGGATAGAATTCGAAAAAGCTTTAGAAATTTTTGAAGAAAATGGAAACAAGGCGGGAAAATCAAAAACCCTATTTGAACTTGGGAACCTACTTGTAAAATATACGGATGACGAGAAAGGTAAAAAAAAGATAAAGTCTGCTGAAAGATTGAAGGAAAAGATGGGAATCGAGAAACGGTATTGAGTCAGGTTTTCGAAATTTTAACTCTGTATTTTTACCAACCGATATTCTCTATATCCTTGTACTACTTTCATATATCCCTTTTTTCTGAGTTGTGCCTCTAAATCCTCATCGCCTAGATCGGCTCTCAAAAGGGATGTTCTTCTCAATTTCGCAGGAGTAGATAACACATAGATATTATCGATTCCAGCTCTTTTTACTACTTTTGGGCTAATCTGTTGATTACCTCTACCTAAAAAAAATCCTTGATTGCCGATCATAGATACTATGATCTTGATCCCATCCACCTCTTCAGAATGTTGTAAAATGTCCTTCTCTGCGACATCTAATTCAACGATTTCTTTGTTCTTTATCAAATCTACACCCAAGATCGTATAATCTAAATCTAATGTCTCTTGGATCTTTGCTGTCGTTGAACCAGGACCTAAGACGAAAAGATGTTCAGCATATGACTCCATCTCTTCGATCATAAAATCAGCAATATTCTTTTTCTGATCCTCCTGATCTATCGATCTAAAACTTTGTTTACCCAACTGAATGTAATGAGGTTCATGTATGCTTAAAGCCTCTCCATGTAGCTTTATTTCCCACTTTCCTTCCCTGTATCTCTCTTCGTCGAGATCCATTATCTCAACCTCAGATATATCCGCTTCATTTGAAGCAAATTTGTTGAAGAGTTCTGCACTCGCTTCGGGATTAACACCAAAACAGCCGCTGTGCATCTTGACACCAGCAGGAATGCCCAGGATCGGGATCTTTTTATCCACTTCCTGAAAAACATCCCTCGCGGTCCCATCACCACCACAAAAGATGATGAGATCAACATCCTCATCTAAAAAAATTTTCACCGTTTCATGAGTATCTTCTGGAGTCATCTCACCCATGCTGTTCTTATCACATTCATAAATCACTCTTATCTCATCTTCTGGGAAATTTTGCCTAAGCGAGTCTTCACCCAATACATTCCCTGCGGTAAGCCAGATATGTCCTCCTTCCATCTCTTTTAGAGCTTTCTCAGCTCTCTGACATGCCACCGGTTCAGCTCCTAATTCTACAGCTTTTTCATATACTCCATCGGTACCTTTCAATCCAACCCTTCCTCCCATGCCCGCAATAGGGTTGATAACAAATCCAACTTTCATGCTTTCATATCCAAATTGGACCTTTAGAAATAAGGTTTTTGATTAGAATTTATCTTATCACTGAAAATGAAAAACCGAAATAGATGAATTATTGACTTATGGATCATACCTTGACTTTTACTTCTAATTAAAGTCTTTATATCGTAAGCCCATAAGGATGAATATGCATATATCAGAAATATTCCACTCGCTACAGGGTGAGGGCAAAGATATAGGTCTTCCCACTAGCTTTATTCGTACAACAGGATGCAATCTGAGATGTGAATGGTGCGATACGAGGTACGCGTGGGAAGGTGGAAAAAAGATGAGTATCAGGGAGATAAAAGATAAAATAAAAGATTTTGATTGCCAGAGATTATGTATTACAGGGGGTGAACCTTTACTCCAGGATGATTTGATCGAACTCATCGATAGTCTTCTTCCTAAATACAAGATAAACGTTGAAACTAACGGCTCTTTAGATATCTCAGAATTGATCGAGAGAGATCTGAGAGTTTCCATGGATTACAAAACTCCATCATCAGGTATGACAGATAAGATGAAAAATGAAAATCTTGATATTTTGAGAAAAAAAGATCAACTTAAATTTGTCATCTCTGACCAAAGAGATTATGATTACAGCTTAGAATTTATCAAGAGAGAGGCACTGCAATGCGAGATCATCATGCAACCAACAAAGAATTGGAACTTAAGAGACTTGGCAAATTCTGTATTGGGTGATGAAATTGATGTGAGGGTACTTCCCCAACTCCATAAAATCATTTGGGATGATGAGATTTCTAGACGATAGAAAGAGCTATCAATTTATGACTTAAACTCTTCTTTTTGGTAGTAGATCAGGAGAGCCACAAATATCCCTAAAACCACCAAGAGGAGGAGTCTCACTGGAGTTAACCAATCCCAAGAATACAATCCATTTTCCTCATCTGTATCCTCAGGACTCTTATCGTCTCCTTCACCTACATCTCCTTCAGTTCCGTCTTCATCATCTTCATCGTCATCATCGTATTCACCTAAAGTAGAAAAAGACCAGGTCTTTGAAGTCAGGTTTTCATCCTCATCAGTCACTTCAACAAACCATGTATAAGTGGTATTTTTCTCTAATTCATTTATCTCTATCTCAGCTCTACTGCCATTCTTGACGAGATAGTCACACCCTATATGGGACCTTGCCTCACCCATATAAAATGATACATTCACATCTCGATCATCATCATGATAAACTTCAGCACTTAAAGTCGTATTGAGGGACACATCAACTTCCCCATCCTTTGGGTAAGGATTTCTCGGTCTGCAGATGGATGAACTAGTATCTTTAACAGTAAAATTCCAAATTTCAGATTTTGAAGTCTTGTCTTCATACTGGGAAACAACATACCATCTATAGGTTTCACCAGGCTTTCTATCTTCCCACTTCACAGATACTCTAGAGCTATCAAAATCCTCTTTGGTCTCTATCAATTTAGATTCATCAGATTCATCATCTTGTGCATTGTAAAACGAAATGTTTTCAGGAATAGCATATTCTAAATCTATTTCAGTGGTCAAAGTGACAGAAGTCTCATTGATTATAGATCCAGTGCTGGGATAGATATTTTCAGGTCTTGTAAGCTCTTCCTCAGATGATATGGTAAACTCCCATGTTCGAGACTCAGTTTTTTCTACTCCATTATCAACCACAACATACCATCCATATGTCTTATCTTTCTCTAGACCTTGCCACCGTATCGATGATTCTTCTTCTGAAGTAATATTTTTAATTTCACCTATTTTTTGATCGTCCTCACCGTAATAGGTAATATTTAATCCATTTTCAAGAGGGTCGGTAATATCTACTTGAAGATCCACTTCCGTTTCCGTTATGACTGAACCATGATCTGGACCAATCAACTCAACTTCAGGAGAAATAGATGAATACACTTCTATGGATACTTCATCTTCAGCGAAATTCCCATATTCATCTATCGCTCTAACAGTCAATATCCTTTCACCTTCCGGTATTCCGGTAAGGTCAAAATATGTGGTATCTTCACTCAACAGATCTTCAGTAATCCAGATTTGCCCATCGAGCTGTATGAGGAATCCCTCGATATCAGAATTTTCAGTTCTACAGCTCCATTCAATAGTGTGTGGTGTTATCAAATGATCTCCTTCTTCCAAATTAGTTATTTCTACATGAGGCGGATATATATCCATGACCTCGGTCGATCGGACCACTTCATTTACTTCTATGTTACCTGAACTATCCTCGGCCCTCACCGCAAAATGATGGTACCCTGTATTTGAAACCGGAATCTCTATAGTAGTTTCTCCAATAACGCTTGTTATCGATTTATCAAATTCTAATCCACCTTCATGAGAATGATATACATGATATTTTATGGGTTTGCTATGGTCCTCAGCTTCATCCCAATTCAATCTAACAATCTTATCCTCATGATTTATTGTAGTTGCAGACTCTAGCCCTTCAAATTTTGGAGGAACCGTGTCTGAGATGTCTATAGTCTTGTATTCACTACTTTCATTCACCAGTCCTACGCTGTTCTTTACGCTAAGAGCAAAAGTATGTTCAGCTGTGGGATCTAGATCCTCAATAAATACAGATGTTTTATCGGTGCTTTTTCTCCATATATTGAAATCTATTTCATCTGATTCTTCAATATTTTGAAGATGATGAACCCTATACTCAAACGGTTCGGACTCGCCTACAGCATCAAACCACTCTAATTTTACTGAATTGTTTTCAGAATAAGTTTCATAATCCTTAAAGCCGGAAAATCTAGGAGGATTTACATCTATCACATGTATTGTCTTAGAATACTCAGTTTTAACTCCTGTTTCTACATGTTCAGCTAATAATTTAACTTCCTTATAACCCGTATTTTGAAAGCGATATTCGATCTCTTTTCCATAAAATTCCGTCCCATCTTCAAAGATCCATGTCCAGTTCAAATCAGTTTCCGGACTTTGACCAACAAAGGTGACATTCTCACTTAAGGTCACTCTTTGGGAGTCATATGTAAAATTCACATATGGCGGGATCTTCTCAGTAGTGACTGAATACTCCGGATCAAATCTTGGATATTCGGTTCGTTTGATCTTCTCTAGAGAAGCGTCAGGCAAATAATTCTCTACCAGCCTGAAATCATCTATAGAGATCTCTCTAGGATACTCTGCGATAAGGATATCAGAAGAAGAGCTAGTTAATCCTTCTATATCTTCAACTTCTATATGTTCTGTATAGCTTTCTATTGAACTTTGTCCCTCTAAAGGTTTCATAGTTATATTGAGATGTCCATCCTCATAGCGTAATGCAAAAAAAGACCAAACGCCATATTGGATACTAACATCGTCTAGACCCAACATATGCTTTTTATCATCCTCATCCCAGAGCTCTATAAAAATATCACTATTCTCA
This sequence comes from uncultured Thermoplasmata archaeon, assembly GCA_964602715.1. GTDB lineage: Archaea > Thermoplasmatota > Thermoplasmata > Halarchaeoplasmatales > Halarchaeoplasmataceae > Natronoplasma. Next base: position 16,358 of record CAZRSB010000033.1, read on the forward strand.
TGCATAACAGCCCATGAGTTTTCTTTCCTAAACAAATAACCATCTGATGGTTGTTCCAATTTCAAAAGAGAGGTCAAAGAAAATTCTTCCGATTTTTCGGTAACATTTAGACTTTTAGAGTGATTTATGACCATCATCTGTTCATGATCTTGGAAATTAGCATAACTTCCATATCTTTGATATTCATTTAGGTCCGAATGAAATTTTCTCTCTGGTTCTCCTATGAGTTCCGCTCGATTGCTTTTTTCACTCTCATCATCCACTTCCTGATCTCTGAAAGGGTCATTGAATCTATGATGTGCAACATGCCACGATTCAATAATATCTTCTTCTTCTACCAATATCGTTCTCGGCATATCCAAGTCTAAATTTAATTCTCCCTGACTATATCTACCACTGGTACGAATCTGTCTCGATCGACCAAAATTTTCATCTCCAACTTTTTCCATTATCTTTGGATGATGATTTTCACCAGTCTGGAATGCATAATAACTTCCAGTTTTATTTTCTTGGTGTGTCAGACTTGAAACACTACTTCCAGCGTATACTATAGAATGATGTTCAGGCACAGACCATTGCTCATCCCGCTCTACAACTTTTCTTCTGATCTCGGTATGATTCTCAACCCAAGATACTACAAATTTACCATCCTCTTTGGACAATACTTGCTCTGTAGTCGTGTTTGGAGTCTCAGTTATCACATGTTCTTTTCCCCCTAAAAACTGAATAAGCGTTTTATTGTAGTCTGACTCAGGATGTTCATCGTTTTCAAACTCTTCCGTGGTAGTGTAGATGACTGCAGTATCTCCTTCGATCGTTTCAATAGAAGGTCGGGTGGTTTGAGGAAGTTTTATTTCAGAAGCTATGGTGCTGTTTTTCCATCCGTCTCCATTTTCTTTTTCGAGAACTCCGATACGGCCTTCATTTGGTGAGTAACCCTCTAAAATATCCCAGTTTGAATCTGCGGCCCTATAGACCACACTAATTTTGCCATCATCTTGGGCTACAGCATCAAAATGTTGAATAGCTTTACCTTCTACATTATAATCAATGTCCAATTCTTCAAATTCTCCCTCTTCAGGACACCATATATTTCCTCGTATAGAGCCTTTTTCATAAAAATCATCTTCAGGAATCGATTTGTTTATATTCTCATCTATCTCTTTAAACAAAATGATCATCTCCTCACTTTCAGGGTGAGGTACGATTTGTGGATTATATTTCATACTGCTCTGTTTTTGATCTATTTGTACTTGTATAACTTCTGTCCACTTATCATCTTCATATTCTCTAAGATATAGATTAGATTCTATTTCTCCTTCTGAATTAAGTTCAAGTTCAGACCATACTGCAGCAGCATAACTCTCGTTCAAAGATCGTATATCAGGATTTGATCTAGAACCTACATTTTCAACGATCCCAAAACTTTCTTCGTTTTGATTCACAAGCTCAAAGTCGTAACTATAGTCTCTTGTTGCCAACCTTTCTATGGAGAAAAATTCATTTGAATGGTGTTCTTTCATGTCTTCTTCTAATATATTAAAATTTGTAGATGAACTGTATAATTCCCAAGAACGGCTTTTTTCCCAGAGTCCCCATAATGCTTCAGCCACTACTTCGAATCTTCCTGAATGTTCTAGACTCCTGTCCATACTAGGGATATCTACACCAACACCCACATCTAATATCAGGTTACCCTCGATCCTAGCAAGATCAGCTCCTGCCGACCCATATGGACCTCCACCGAATTCAACACCTAGCTCTACTGGTACCTGACCAGTTGTGGGAGAAGGTGAAAGGCCTTCATCTCTGTGCCAGGATAGGCTTCCTACCTCAAAATCTAATTCCACTTCGCCCTCTACTCCAGCAGTTAAACCGACCTCCGCTATACCGATAGATTTCAGAGGTACATCGATATCTATTCCTGCTCCAAAGTTCAATCCAAAAGATCCAGTCACTCCGATTTCATCCTGATTAATATATAGACATACTTCGATGCTTGCTGTGAATTCCATCTCTGTCTCCGCAGCCCAATCTAATGTATTTCCAAACTCTCCTTCCATATCACCTATACCCATATCATCTTCATCTACGCCTGTTTCAAGTCTGAAAATCGTAGTTTCTAATTCAAGGTCTGGACCATTAGAAAATGATATATCTCGATCAGGATACATCTCGATCTCGAATCCATAATCACCGCCAAAAAATCTGTCTAGATCATCGATTATATCGTTTTCTAGAACAGAGGATATATTTAAAGGATCAAACTCATCAGAAATTTTATCTGTTTCTGGTATCTCAAGATCAACATTCCAGCCTACATAGTCTCCGTCTTTTTCTTCATTTTCTATCTCTAGATGATCTCCAAAAGCTACACATAATAGATAGGGGAACCACTCAGGAGTCTCGATTATATCCACAGGTTTAGTTCGATTTATGGGTGTTTCATTTCGTTCTCTGAGCTCATTGTAAAACACTGGTTCAGCTAATATCTCCGTACTTTCCTCCGCATCGCTCACACTGAATGTTTTTCTCCATGATCCTTTTTCATCTTCTGTCGCCTCAATTTTCTCCGAACTATCAAGGAATTCGAACTTGATCTCTTCATAAGGTAGATGGGAAGGACCCTTCAAAACATATGTATTTTTTAACCTCTCCTGATCGACTACATCTGGAAAATCTGAATCTGACTCTTCCGGTAAGGAAAAGAATATCTCTTCTGAGCCCTCTTTTTCATAGGTCGAGGTTAATTCGAACTCTCCAAGTACCCATGCGCTTTGATAAGAACTCCTTTTTATACCCTCGCTATCTTCTATAACAAATAATACTGATTTAAGACCTACCTCTTCATAGGTATGAGTATAATATCGTTCTTCAGCCGTAAATTCTCTGCTCCAATCATTTTCATCTTTAGACTCGTTGTGATCATAATCCCATTTGATAGAATAAAATTCCAAACTATCCCCTAAAATTTTATCTAGATCTTCTCTGACTTCATAATTATTGGTAAGAGAGTTCTCTTCCATCTCATAATCAAAATAGAGAGCCGTCGTCTTTATAGATGTTGAGGCATCACCTACTCCAACTTTGTTGACTGCCCGGATCTTGTATTCATATATCTCTTTTTCATCCTCCCCATCTATTTCATCTGTGAAGGTATTTTCTGTAACATTTCCCACCTCAATCCATTCTTCCATATCTAGAGTAGATCGATAGATCAAATAATTATCAATATGGCCACTTCCTCCAAGTATTCCATCAAATATAGGGGGCTCCCATTTCAATATTATATCACCATATTCTGAATAAGTGCTAACCGACTGAGGAGCAAGCGGAGTTCTGTTATGAAGGAAAACTCTCGCGTGTCTAAGATTGGCTCCGTGCTCATCATAATAGCTGATATGTACCTCTCCCTGTCCTATATAATCTAAAGAGCTGTATTTTCCGACTCTATGGTCCATATCTATCTCATCAATGTTCCACGCTTTACCATCATTCCAAGCCACCCTTAAGTTCTCTTCACCCCACTCGTGATAACTTATAACAGGGCGATTTTCTTCAGTGAGCTCTAATGAGGTATATGTGCCTGCAGGGTCGATCTCAGAAACTTTCTCTGATGACCATCCTTCATCCTCAATCGACTCTCTGACATAATACAAATTATAGCTATCTTCTGTCCACGCATAAAAAGATATATGGGCGTTATTATCCTCATCTAGTTCAAGTGAAGTATATTTACCTGCGTGCTGCTCAATTTCCTCAATTTTAATAGATTCCCAGTCACCAGCTGATCGAGCGGTATATTTTAGAGATCTTTCTTCCCAATCATAAAAAGATATATGAGGAGATGAGTTTGAGTCGAGTGCTATAGAAGTATATCTACCTGTTCTCTCGTTTTTGTCCTCTATTATTTTTGTTATCCAATCTCCTTCGTTGTCCCTTTCGGCATATTTTAATGCTCCAGAAGTCTCATCATGGTAACTTATATGAGGCATGTTCTGACCACATAGTTCCAATGATGCATATTTGCCAACGTTCCCATCTTCATCGACTACGTTTTCTTCTTCAATTTTCATCATGCTATTATCTTCTTCAATATAGACAATAGTGTATTTCAAATTCTCTTTTTCTTCATCATAATAGGCTATGTGAATTGATCCCTCTGCATCTACTTCTAAAGATGAATATTTTCCCACGCCCTCATCATCTATTGTCCAAGTATACCAATCTTGACCTTCCAAGCCCGATTTAGCAAGTTTTAGAGCTTCCTCGTGTTCAGAATAATAGCTGATATATATCTCATCATATTCTACAGTCAAAGAAGTGTGTTTTCCCACATCTAATGAATCGTCTACAAAGTTTATAGCTAGGCCTTCATTAATATCTGTATTTGTTTCTAATGACTCATCTCCAGATGAGCTTATATCGATTTTTTCCTCCTTATCTAATTCACCTTCTACACCTGATCCAACATAGGTATTGAAAGGTAAAGTGATCATTAATAAAACTATCATAAAACAGATTATGTTTTTAGTCAATACCGATCCATCTAGCTTTTTTTTACTCATATACTATCTCACCGACCTTTCTTAAGACACGAATGAAAGGCAACAAAAGTTATTCTTATTTAAATATTTTGAAAGAGGTTAAATAGAAAATAAAAAGTGAGAAAGTACCGGTGCAAAAATTCATTTACCATCCCTTCAATGATATCCTATGGTAGGAAGACTAGAAGGTAAGACGGCCCTTATCACTGGAGCTTCTAGAGGCATAGGTAGAGCTATCGCCCAAAAATTTGCTGAAGAAAAAGCAAAGATAGGTATTAATTATCATTCTGAATACGAAGAAGCTAAAAAAACACTTAGATCAGTAGAAGAGCATTCTGAAGGGATGCTTTTGAAATTCGATGTCAGTAAAAAAGAGAACTGTAAAAATCTCATCTCCAAATTTGTAGGAGAATTTGATGGATTGGATATTCTGATAAATAACGCAGGAATCTATAAAAGAAAAGACATCGAAGAATCCTCTATAGATGATTTTGATAGAACAATGTCAGTCAATGTAAGAGGTCCATTCATGCTCTGCAAATTTTCACTAGAACATCTAATGGAATCAGAGTCCGGAAGGATAA
>CAZRSB010000034.1:0-20873 GCA_964602715.1 uncultured Thermoplasmata archaeon
TGCAAAAGAATATTAATTCCCTGCCATCCTAGAATATTAGATAAACATGAGACTAAAAGATATTTACGAACTTGCCATCGAGATGGGAATTGAAAGTGATGTCAGAGAAGAAAATGAGTTGAATAAAAAACTAGAAAAAGCTAAAGAAGAGTACGAAGACTTAGAAGGAAAAGACAAAGAGGTTTTTGATGAGCAAAAATTAGAGAATCCATTTTCAGATTCACGAATACTCTACGGTGATCTAGACAAAGAAGTCGATCGAATCCTAGCAGGAATAAACATAGATACTGGTGAAGTTGTATTAGCTGATAGATTATCTGAAAAGGGAAAAGGTATAGATTTGATACTAGGTCATCATCCAAGAGGTCTCGGATTAGCTTCGTTACATGAAGTGATGGAACTCCAGAAAGATATGTTAGAAGAATGGGGCGTGCCGATAAGCATAGCAGAAGGAATGGTAAATAAAAGGATGAGTGAAGTAGGGCGAAAGATAAAAGGTGCAAATTTTAATCAAAGTTTGGACGCAGCTAAAATATTAGACATCCCCATGATGTGTTTACATACAATCACAGACAATCTTGTAGAATCATTCTTGACTGAAAGGATAGAAAACAAAGAATTTGACAAGGTAGAAGACGTCATAGATTTCCTGAAAGATATACCAGAATATCATGAAGCTCGGAAATTCAATGATGGGCCTGACCTGATAGTAGGAAAAGAAGAAAATCGAACTGGAAAGGTAGTAGTGGAGATGACAGGAGGAACAGAGGGGAGCAAAGACTCCTATGAAAAATTGGCTGAGGCCGGTGTCGGTACGATTATAGGTATGCATCTTAGTGAAGAACACAGAGAGAAAGTAGAAGAAAATCATATCAATTACATCATAGCGGGACATATGGCTAGTGACTCATTGGGAGTGAACCTTTTGTTGGATGAACTCGAAAAAGAAGGGATCGAAATAATACCCTGTAGCGGGCTTATAAGGCATTCTAGAAATTAATATCAAGATCACCTGCACGAGCTCATCCAAAGGACAAGTTAGTTTAAAAGAGCGAGGACCTTCCTTACAGTCTCAGCTAACCATAATTTGTTTATATAGATTAATAAATAGTGCTATTATGAGGATACTAGTCGCGATCACAGGAGCCTCAGGAGTCATATATGGTAAACGAGTACTTGAAGTTTTAGCTCAGAAGGAGGAGATCAATGTCGAACTGGTCATCTCTGAAGCTGGAAAAAAATTGCTTAAAAAGGAAGTTGATTCATCTTATGAGAAAATAAAAAATCATGCCGATCAGACTCACAGACCTAACGAGATCGAGGCCCCTCCATCATCTGGAAGTTCATTATATGACTGTATGATCATCGTACCATGCTCAATGTCTTCCTTATCAAAAATAGCTAATGGTATTTCTGATAATTTGATCACTAGAGCTGCATCGGTTTTTCTTAAAGAAAACCGCAATCTGATTTTGATTCCTAGAGAAACGCCATTAACAACTACGTGGCTCACTAATATGGAAAAACTTTCTCATGAAGGAGCTGTAATACTACCTGCAATGCCTGCTTTCTACCACAATCCTGATTCTATCGATGATCTAGTAAATTTTACTGTAGGAAAGATTTTAGATGCGATAGATATAGAACATTCTTTATTCAAAAGATGGGACGATACGCTGCAATATTGAAAGGTGTTTTATAGCAGTATATTTCTCTTGCAACAAATTAGGTGAATCAATATGTCTAAACTGTCGCTCACCGCAGAAGTATCATCTGAATTAGAAGTGATGCAGAGAACCATCAAGATATGGAAAAAAATCAAGGATCACCAGCCTATAGGCATAAACAGATTGAGCGCTGAATTAGATATAGAGGAACACAAAGTGAGGTACTCATTACGCCTTCTGCAAAGGGTCAACATAATAGAACCTACAAGCGGGGGAGCGGTATTAACAGAAGAGCATCAAGAAAATGAAAAAAAGTTGATCCGAGATATCGAAAAATTAAAAAATACGATCGAAAACATCATAACAGACCTTTCAGAATAAAAAATGTTTAATATGATATGCTTTTAGGTTTTTACAGACTGAAAGCCGTCGTAGCTTAACAGGCAGAGCACTCGGCTGTTAACCGAGCGGTTGGCGGTTCGAATCCGCCCGACGGCGCTCTTTTTAATCTTCATTCAATTGGCTGTTTATAGGTATATTTGTATCATCTCTAAAAAATAATAAAACTGTAAGGAAGGTATGATCTTTTCATACCTCTATATCGATATCCAATTTTTCAACCAATTCTTTGTATCGATTTCTCACTGTGACCTCTGTAACTGCAGCTACATCAGCGACTTCTCTTTGAGTTCTTCTTTCTCCTTCATTTATGGAAGCTATATATATGGATGCAGCAGCCAATCCTGTTGGGCCTTTTCCTGAGATCAGCTCTTTATCTTCTGCTTCATCGATGATCTCTTTTGCTTTTTTCTGTACCTGACCGCTAAGATCTAGCTCACTGCAAAAGCGGCTGAGATATTCTTGGGGCTTGGTAGGTTTCAATTTTAGTATTAGTTCTCTGCTCAAAAAACGATAGGTCCTTCCTATCTCCTTTCTATCTGATGAGGTGGCTTCTGCTATCTCATCCAATGTTCTAGGAACATTGGCCTTTCTACAAGCAGCATAAAGAGAAGCTGCGACCACACTGTTTATACTACGTCCTCGAATTAGGTTCTTTTTGACAGCCTTTCTATAGATAACTGCTGCAGTTTCTCTGATGTTTTTTGGAAGACCCATGGTAGAGGCCATCCTATCCATCTCAGTTAAAGCATAAGCTAGATTTCTCTCGGTAGCGTCAGAAACTCTAATCCTTCGCTGCCATTTTCTAAGTCTGTAAATCTGAGCCTTCTTTTTACTGGGTATGGATCTCCCGTATGAATCTTTGTTGGAAGAATCGATCCCTGTAGATAGACCTTTGTCATGTACCATTTCAGTCATAGGGGCTCCTGTTCTAGCTCTTTTTTCTTCTTGTTTCATGTCGAAAGCCCGCCATTCAGGTCCCTCGTCAATATATTGATTATCGATGACTAAACCACAATCTTCGCAAATCAACTCTCCATGATCATAATCTTGAGCTAGATGTCTACCCCCACATTCTGGACATTCAGTTACTTTTTCTACAGAACTGCTTTTTTCATCTTTTATTTCGATCTCTTCATTCATCTATATCTCCTCAACATATATTTTTTCATTCATCACGGTGATCATCCTTCTCATCTCGGAGTCAAGTTTTATTTCCACTAGTGGACTTTTTACAGGACCGAATATCCACGTTACAATTCCTATCTTTTTTCCTTTATTATCAAATACCTGGGCACTGATGGGAGGCAACTCTGGAAATTTTGCTATTAGTTGCCTCGTATTTCTTATACTTTTGATTTCACCTTCCATTTTTCTCCGATAACCACCTGATAAATCATTTACTGCGAATGTTTATATCGATAGTTTGAATAGTAGTATTTAAAGGTTTCGCAAGATTTTATTATCTTTCGGCCGTTCTACCCCTTTTTACAATAGTTTACAATAGATAAGGTATTGGATTGCCTATCAAAAAAGATATTATGAATCCTATAGTGATAGGGATTATAAAAGGAATTTTAGGGGTGGCCCAGACTATCTCTATATCATGACGTTTTAATGATTCTATTTTATCTTCATTATCGGATCTCGGAAGTAATTCAGTTTTCATCTCACCATCTTCGAAATATTCCATAGGCCAAACAAATGAATCCTCTAGTTCGCTGACTTTTTTCTTATAACCGAAAAACATCTTAGGTAAATCGATGTCGCCTTTGGACAGATTCAGGAAGAAATTAACGATGGGGAATATCAAAACCACTAAAGAAGCATTGAGTAAGATTACCAGTGTGAAAGGAAACCCAATTTCCATGAATTCTATCAAGTCCGAAGAGATAACGTGTCTAGTCAAATTAGGGATCTCTGGATAGGAAGGTACTAAGATAGCCAAAGTTATTATAGCTTTAGCATCAGCGCCACCATATATTATGTAAAAGAAATACAAGATGAAGGTGAATAACATCACACCGATGATCATACTCAGACGTAAAAAGAGTAATTCGTCAAAGATCACATCCATGAAATTATTTAGCAAAAATACATATGTTAAAACTGGTAAGAGCAACCATCCTAGAACCCTCACATTTAATTTTCCTTCAGAATATATGGGAGGTCTATCGATAAAGGCCTCAGCAAATACGATACCTATCGGTATGAAAAATAGAAAATATTCCCAATCGGCACTCTCAACTAAGATCAATTCTGCGGCCAGTATGAGCATAGCTATTATGCCCATGATAACCCATAATCTATTAGGAACTCTACGAGATTTCAAATCCTTTAAAGAGGCGATAGAGAGGAATACAATCCCGACCGCGAACCTAAATGCAGAGAAGTACCACATATTCGAGCAGGGATATGTAAACCTCAATAAAATATTTTGTGTATTGATTATCAAAAATCTAAATTCAAATTTCTAACTCTTCACCTTCTTTTGGAGTATATACCTCGAACTCAGAAAGATCCTCTTTTACTGCTTCTCTCTTATCTCCATGACAGAGAACAATTTTCTCAGGATCGCATCCCTCAGCAAATTCGATGAGTTCATCATGACCTGCATGTGCTGAAAAATCATATCTTACTATTTCACATTCGACAGGTAAAGTTGCTCCTTTGTCCCTGATCATAGAATTTTCCAATAATCTATCACCATTTGTCCCGTCGACTTGGTATCCTGTGAGCAGAATCGAGCTGTTTTTGTCAGTCCTTATCTCTCTAAGATACTCAAGGACAGGTCCTCCTTCAACCATCCCACTAGTAGTAACTATGACTTCTCCATCTTTTGCTTTTTCACGAGTGGATGGTGACCTGACTTCGTTCGCATTAGATATCGCTTTTTCTAGTTTTTTGGGAGATCTCAAAAATCCTTCATGATTGAGGTAGATCCTGTTGACTGTTCTTCCCATCCCATCGTACCAAACATCAAAATCTCTATCATCCAGGAGCATCAATATCTCTTGAGTTCTACCAACAGCAAAAACGGGAACTATAACCTGTCCTCCGCGTTCCAGTGTTTCGTCAATTTTATCGAGAAATTCTTTTTCAGTTTCTTCCCTATCAGGATGAATCTCTCCTCCATAGGTGGTTTCCATTATCAAAGTGTCACAATCTACAGGGTGGGAACCCCACATAAGCCTAGTATTTTCGGTGTTTATGTCGCCAGTAAACAATACTGTATTCTTGCCTTTGATTTCAAACATTGAAGAACCAGGTATATGTCCGCCTCCGTGAACCTCAATCTCCATACCACCTATATCTCTTCTAGAATTGTATCCTACGATATCGAAGGCCGCTTTTGTGTCTTTTATATCCCTTTTTTCATAATGTTTAGGATAACCTTCTATGTCCGCTATCTTCAGACTATCATAAAGAAGTAATTCAGCAACTTCAACAGTTGGATGACTAGAAAGTATAGGTATATCATTTTGCCTTACAAGCGTAGGTATCATCCCACAATGATCCAAATGAGAATGAGTTAAAAACCCCATGTCTACCAACGGAGGTCTCATTGGATACTCTGGAGGATCTGCCGGAAGCATACCGTGGTCAAATATCAAAGATAGATTTCTGTGGCGCATCACCATCGAAAGTGCTCCCACTTCGGATGCACCGCCTAAAAAGTTTAATTTCATTTATTATCCCTTAACTACTCATAGTTGGGTATTATAAATGATTTGCCTTTACAGGAAAATGTTTTATGATAATTTGATGACGAAATGACAAAGCGAAAACGGAAAACAATTAATAGACTTAATCGTATGTCCTTTTGATAGAGATGCGGGATAGGATAATCGGTAAGCTAGCGAAAGAAAAGACTGTTTTGACGCCTAAAGCATGGGAACGATTGGAAAAGCTAGAAAATCCTACTAAAGTCATAGAAAAAATGACCAATAAGGAAGACGAACTTCCGTTTCCCGTCTGCAAAGAAACCATCTCTTGTTTTTTGAATGAAGTCATTGATGATGACAGTGACGATAAAGAAGAAACTAAAAAAGCGGAAGATATTGAAGAGAATTTAAAAAATGACGTGAAAATAGAATGTTTGTTGGACGTTTCCGGTGAATCAACTTGCACTGGAGGGATAGATGATTTTAAAAAATATTTTGAGAGCAAGTTCGATACTCTAAAGTCTATAATAGAAAATCGTAGAGAGGGAAAAAAGGCTAGACCAATAAGCCGTATCTCTAAAAGATCTGGGGAAGCAACGATAATCGCAATGGTTAGAGAGATACACTCCACCTCAAATGGTAACAAAGTTTTAACACTAGAGGATAAAAGTGGAGAAATAAGAGGTTTTATTTCTAGTGATAGCACGGCATACTCACAAAATTTGTTGGAAGATGAAGTGATTCTGGCAAAAGGAGAGGTCTGGGAAAATAACGGGAATTACGATGATACATTTTCTATAGATGAAATCAGAAGACCAGGGATACCAAAACTTAATAATAAAAATGATGTGAAGTTTGACGGTAAAATAGCCTTCCTAGGAGATATACATGTAGGTAGTGATGTATTTCTAAGAGACGAGTGGGACAATTTCATCTCTTGGATAAATTCAGACGACGAATCAGCTAAAAAAATAAAATATCTCATAGTTCCCGGCGATTTAGTCGATGGTATCGGGATCTTTCCAAACCAAGAAGAAGAACTCGACATCATCGACATAAATGAACAATACCGAAAAGCTGCGGAATTACTTGGTCAAATAAGAAGCGATATTGAAATAATTACAACACCGGGAAACCACGATATTGTGAGAAATGCAGAACCTCAACCTAGTTTACCTGAAGATATTCAAAAATTATTCCCAAAAAATGTCCATTTTTATGGAAACCCGGCTATGATCAATCTAGAAGGTCTAGATGTATTAATCTATCATGGTACTAGTATCAATAATCTGTCTGATGTTTTACCCAACGTCAACAGCAAGAAGCCAACAACTGCCCAAAAAGAGATGCTGGAGAGAAGGCATCTTGTTCCAGTTTATGGCAAAAAATCAGCCATCGCACCAGAAGAAAAGGATTACCTAGCAATAGATGAAGTACCAGATGTTTTTGTCACCGGCCATATACACAGGACAGATGTAAGCGATTATCACGGTGTCGTTATGATAAACTCTTCTGCTTGGCAGGCTCAGACCGAATATCAAAAGATGAGAGATATCCAACCAGACCCTGCCAAGGTAGTTGTTTTTGAACCTCAAAGCAAGAAAGCCAGAATACGTGATTTTAATTGAAGTGAGCTATAAAGCTAAAGAAAGAGCTAGGGATAGGATAACTTACATGGAATCATTTTTCGATAGGCTTAAGGAAGAGATAGAAGGGAGAAAATAGCCTCAAAACGATAACAAAAAAATAAAGTAATACATTCACTATTAAAGCAAAGGCAGGGTAAAATGGAAAAAAAGAAAATAACTCCAGATAGGAAAAAAGAGGGTGCGGGAGCCAACATATATAGATTGTTTCCTTCATCTGACACCAATCATCTAGATCCATTCGTTCTATTCGACGAATTTATGGTAGAACCTGATAAAGGATTTCCAATGCATAAACACGCTGGATTTGAGGCAATAACTTACATAATCGAAGGTGAATTTCGTCACAGGGATGACCTTGGCAATGATTCAATTGTTGGTAAGAATGGTATTCAAAAATTTACCGCAGGTAAAGGCATCGAGCATTCTGAGATGCCTGAAGGAGATGAAAAGACACATGGATTTCAACTTTGGGTGAATTTACCGAGAGGGAAGAAAAATGTAGAGCCAAATTATGAAAGGATCCAGAGTGAATATTTACCTGAAACAAAAGATGGAAAAGCGAGGATAAGAACAATAATAGGAGAAGTTTCGCCAGTAAATCTAGAAACCACTATAGTTTATCAAGATATTAATCTAGAAAAAAATAGTTTTACCTCTATCGATATACCTGAGCAGTACAATGGATTTTTGTATGTGTATGCTGGTGAGATCATAATTGAGACTAATGAAAAAGATATGAATGTCTCGCATAGAGAAGGTTTTATCTTTGAGGATGGAGAAAGAGTTTCAATAGGTTCTGATTCGGAATCAAAGATTATAGTACTGTCTGGACAACCTATAGGAGACGATATAAGATTAGAAGGATCAGTCGTTCGTTGAGTGAATAAAAGATCAACCAGCCAAAGTTCCCGAGAAAACCTGCCAGGCTAGGGCTGATTTAGCTACGAGACTGAGAACGATGTATATCTTCTCCCCATAAAGATAGTCTTTCCATTTACCCACTTTCTTATATTGTAATACCTGATTTACAGCGAAGATATTGAAGAAGATGGCTATAGATACAAATATCCATATCACAAAACTTGGAACATCCGTAGCCTGGGCCGTGGCTGTTAGAAGTCTTATAGCGATAGCAATCCAAGGAGCTATACCTGCTATGCATCCAAATATAAACGGCGTCCAAACAACTTTTTCTGTTTTCTGATTGTGTGTTTCCATAAGCCATCCAAAGAGAATCATAGAAGCATTGACCAAAAATAATACGATCAAAAATCCAAGATCAGTAATACCTACTAACATCGCAATTACAACTATCATCAAAGAACTGCTAAAAGAATACTCTATCCATCTTGCTCTATTTATGTGATTCTTTAAATTCTTTTTATACCAATTGAAACCAAATGTAGAAACTACAAGATGAGCAAAGGCAGACATAAAAAGAAATGCAGCAACTGTAGGACCTATCTGAAGATCAAAAAGTACCTCTGTACCCATCTCTTCCGTTCCTGGTGGACCTCTAAGATAAGAACTAGTTACTGAAATCGCAAAATCCGTACTCAAATATAACATAAATACACCCTGGATAAAGTGTAGAACTGCCATGACTCCATTAAATTTTTTTAGATTTTTAAATTTTTCTTCGTCTTTGTTCATTATCTCCCTCAGCATATAAGATAGTAGTTTGAATATATATAATTTATTTTTATTGCTGTTCAAATTTTATTTTCGAACTATAAGATATTTTCCGATTGCGAGTGCATCTAGACCTATCTTTTCAAAAGAGTCTAGTGCTTCAATAGGATTACAAACTATCGGATCTCCATGAAGATTGAAACTCGTATTCAACACTCCACCTATCCCTGTTTTCTGTTCAAAATTTTTGATCATCTTATGATATCTTTCGTTATCATTTTTTCCGATTATCTGAGGTCTACAGGTTCCATCTACGTGAATTGCAGAATAGAGATCCTCCTTTCCTTTTTCAGTGACATCAAAAGACATAGTCATAAATCTATTCAGATAGCTATTTCGAAGATATGTATCATTATACTCATTCAATATAGTTGGAGAAAAAGGTTGAAAAGGTTCTCTTCCTAATTTTTTATTAAGTCTTTCTTTCACCATCTTTTTTGATGGATCAGCTATTATAGATCTATTACCAAGAGCTCTGGGACCATACTCCATCTCATCTTGAAATATACCGATGATGTTTTCTTCTTTTAGTAGAGTAGATATTTTATCATATCTTATGGATCTTTTCAAAAATTCGAGCCCTAAATCGTCTCTTTTTTCAATTTTACCCTTAACTTTTTCCAATTCGTATTTTGGTCCTAAATAGACGTTTTTAAGATCTTTTTTCCAATCCCACTTATATCTATTCTTTCCATTCTTATCCCACTTCACTCCTGAATTCAAATGTGTTGCTGCACCTAATGCTAACCCACCATCACCCATATGAGGAAAAACATATACATCCTCAAAATTTTCTTTGATGATCTTATTGACTTTTACATTCTGAGCGACCCCTCCAGAAAAACATATCTTATCTTTAAAACTGTCAGGTATACTCTTTTCCTTCTTTATATTGGTACATAATTCGTCTATCATATTCTCGAGATGTTTCTGAGCTGAGGCTGCAATTTTAACGGCTCTTTGCCAAAATTCATGATCTTTCTTTTTCTTTCTTAAAACTTCCTTATATTCATCTTTTTTATTCAAAGAGAGATCCACTTTTTTTGATAACATCTTCATAGATTCAGAACCCGTCTTTTCAAGATAGTTTTTAAAACTCAAACCATTGATTTCGATACAGTCTGAAAAATCAATTAGCTCGCTTCCTTCATGATAAGCAGATAAAGCCATTATCTTGCCCTCATGTCTCATAGAAAGAAAACCTAACATCTCCGTTATCGAGGCGTAAAAGTCACCTGCTGAGTCAAGATAGGATGACTCCGCTATTTTTGTCAATCTATCCTCAAATCCCAGATACACACCAGAAGAAAGCCCATCACCAGCAGCGTCTATCGTTAAAACAATTGATCCATCCCAACCAGACGTAAAGTAGGCCCCTGAGGCATGAGCTAAGTGATGTGGAACTGTAACAATTTCAGGTGTTTTTCGGCTGAATACTTTTTCAATACCATTTTTTAGTTGTAAAAGTCTCTTTCTTCTTCTGTATATGCCCGCTACTGCAACTTTTTCTATCTCTTCTAAATCGATATTTGATATCTCTAGTGTCTTATTTATAGATCTTTCAGGAAATCCTCTACAGTATTTTTTTCTGGTCAAACGTTCTTCATTTATCGCATGAATCCGATCTTCGGTGATTAGCGCTGCTCCTGCATCATGACCATCGTGGACTCCAAGTATAGCAGACATCATAAAAGTAAACTAAAGGATAAAATAAAAACTCTTTCTTCGTTAAAACTTATCAAAGAGAAAAACAAGCAACAGTAACTATAATATAACCTCGATTGAGATTTCATGATATGAAAAAGACTTTGATCACTGCTGGAATCCACGGCTCAGAGATAGGAGCCGTGATGATAGCGCACGAAATAAAAGGATGGGCGGATAGCAAAGACCTGAAAAATGTAGAGGTACTGCCAAATGTCAATTTGGAAGCTATAGAAAACAAACAACGAGAAAATCCCAGAGATGGAAAAGATCTAAATCGTATCTTCCCTGGAGACAAAAAAGGAAGTAAATCAGAACAGATAGCTCATAGACTTTTTGAAAAAGCGAAAGATTTCGACCGGATAATCGATCTACATACATACGGAAAGAACAGCTGGTGTATACCGTATATGCTCACTGACTTAAGCAAAGATTATAACAAGAAGTTTTGCAAAAAAATAGGATTGAAAAATGCAGTTCAAACAGGCGGGACTAGTTCTCAACTATTCCTAGAAACCTCTAACCTAGGAATCCCTTCAATGATAATAGAGGCAGGAGGTGCTGAAAGATACAGAGAAGAAATCAAAGAGGTGAAAAAAGCTGTTCTAAATTACATATTAGAGGATGATAGTAAACTGAACGATTACGAACCTCGATATTTTGATGACTATGAAAGGATCATACCAGAGTTTGAAGGGTACTTTGAACCAGAAAAAAAGCCGGGAGATGAAATCAGTGAGAATGAAGTAATCGGGACAATTGAAGGAAAAGAAATAAAGGCTGATTTTTCAGGTTTTATTCTGGGAGCGAAGGTACCCAGTAAATATGACCCTGAAGAAGAGAGCATAGCAGTTATAGCAAAAATCTGATACCGATATCATCGAAGTTGGGTTTTAACCATCCTCTCAACTTCATCTAAAAATTCTTCTTCCTTATCATATGGTATCAACGCGCCTGCAGCGATATCATGACCACCACCTTCTCCCCCAACCTTTTTAGAACATTCTGACATTACAGAAGATAGATCTAAACCATTATCTACTAGTTGTTTTGTGCCTCTAGAAGATACTTTTATCCCCTCTCTCTCTTCGGACTCTGCAAAGGCGAAGATGGGTAATCCTCTATCTACATCTCCAGAGTTAAGGACCATCCCTGCTACAGTACCTATCACAGTGTCCGGAATTTCGTTTTCACCGTGGAAAAATTGAATCATATCTCTTTCTTCAACTCCAGTGGATTCTACATGATCCAAACAATCTACTAATATCTTCTGATGTCCTTTTAATAGGGACTTAGCTTTCTTTAAATATTTCTCCCTGTCACCCAAACAAACCTTCAATCCTATATTTCCTTTTTTATATCTCCCACAAGAATTCAACAGAGTAGAAAATTCTTTTGCTTCGTGCAAAATACTACCCTCTTCATCTTCTGGGAAAGTATATACCTCTCCTACAAGGCTATCAACGTAATCGGGAGGGAAACCACGGTCTAGCATCCTATCAGCTAGTGCTGATAATATCTTTCTTTTTTCCTCTTTTGAAAGGTCGATCCAAGTCCTCCATTTTCCGTCCTCTTTAAGAGTTATTTCGTTTTCTACCAAAAAATTGGTGCAGGCGGACTCATCGCCTGTCAATCCAGGAAGGAGAGGATCTGAAGCATATTCTAAAAGTTTCGGTAAAGGTCTGCTCTCAATACCATATAAAGTGGTATCGATTCTTTTTTTTACTTTACCGGCTTCTATACCCTCCATCAATATCTCTCGATTTTTTCCTATTAACCTATTTTCTTCGGACGCCTGGAGATCACCAACCGCACCAACAACGGCAAGCTTACTCAAGTCAATATTTCGAGAATCCATCGCTCTAGCTACAAGATAAGTAGTGCCAGCACCAGATATCTCTTTAGCACCATCCAAACCAAAGCGATGAGGATTCAATTCTAAGATAGAAGTTTGATGATAATTCAGTATATTACCTCTTTTCTCAAGTGGAACTGAATCAATTTCTCCTTGAGGTTCATGATGGTCAGTAATAACGCAATTTAAACCTTCTAGATCTTTTAATTGACCGCTACCTAGGTCAGTGAACCAAATCATGTCCTGATTAAAAGACTTCTTTAAGTTTTCTATCTGACTTACATCGAGCTGCTTAACAAATTTCACTTCAGTTTTTATATCCGCTCTCTTCAACACTTTAAAAGCTATACTCGCCGAAGTTATACCGTCAGCATCGATATGAGACACGATTTTTACGCTATCACATGAAGAGATTTCATTCGCAATCTGTTTGGCCTTTTCTATCACAGCTTTTAGACAAACTTCTGCACTAAATAAATCTTATCTTTAGGTTTGACTCGGTTTTTTAGCCTATTTAAGGTCAGATCATAGAAAAACTACATATATCATTTCTTTCTAACAACTATTGCACATGGATACAAATTTTACCGCTAAGGAGAAGGTGCTCGTACATATCCTCAACAATTCAGGTGATAAAGAAGCCTACGCACTCCCAGAAGAAGTTACCCAAGAAGGCATAGCAAAAAGTGTGGGTCTTAAGCAAAACACAGTATCCTATGCCGTAAGAAAATTAGTAGAAGAAGAGTTACTTAATGAAAAAACACGGAGAATCAAAGGTAAAAAGCAAAAAAGAAAAGCATACTTTTTGACAGATGAAGGGATAAAAGAGGCTAAAAAGACAAAGGAAAAGATTGCCGAGGCTGAAGTAAAAGTCGAGTACGGGGGGCAAAAAAAAGTAATCAAAATTGGAGAAATTAATGCTTTCTTCCAGACCAATTTCTCCTATCTAGAGATCCTAAAAGTTGTCGAGAAAGAAGGGTTTTTTAATATAGAAAAAGATGACGATGGTGAAGACAGGTCATATCACAATCTCTTTTACAACAAACCAAAAGTTGAGCAAGATTCTATACCTGAACTGAAAAAAGTCATAGAGTTGATTGAAAATGATAAAAAAATCATTTCAATCAAAGGAAGCAAAGAATCTGGTAAAACGACTTTGCTCAGCGAACTAGCAGAAAAAAGGCAAAGCCAGAGAGATGTCTTTTACTTTAAAGTTCAGGATTGGCACGATCCTATGCATTTTTGGTTAAATATTTCAAATTTTCTTAAAAAATGTGGACAGCATCGTCTATCTTCTTACATAAAATCCGCTGATGAGATGAACAGGAGAGAATGGTTAAACAACCTTGTTGAAGATATAAAGAATACAGAAGCTCTTCTTATCTTAGATGATTTGGATAAAAACAAGCAGATATATAAGATAGTGAAAGATATCGTATATTTGAAAGTGGATGATTCACCTCTTCTATTATTATATTCTAAAACTTCAGATGAAGATGAAATATCATTTGAGAGTGAAACGTCTATAACACTTCAATCATCTTTTGATACACTTGAAAACTTCAAAGATTATTATGATGCAAGCAAAGATATCGATTCCCTAATGGATTTATTGGGAAATTATGTTACTGATGAGGAATTTTGGTCTCTTGCTTTACTCTCAGTTTTAAGAGAAGCAGTAGAAAAAAGTGCGGTTACTCAACTGAGACCTGTTACATCTAAAATGGTGGACAATTTAGTGAAAACACCTATGATAAAGATCACAACTGATAACAAAATCATGCTCCATTCAAGAGTCAAGGAAGTTATAACCGAAGAATTGAATATGGATGAAAAAAGATGGCTTCATGAGATTGCTTTCGAGCATTATTCTAATAAACCTGAGAAAAAAGTTCCCTCCATCATAGAGGAACTTTATCATATCATAGGGGCAAGAAAAAATGACCTTTTCGAAGAAAAACTCAAAACTTACGAAAACGATCTCCTTTGTTCAGGATTTTATCACTCGATCCTCCATCTTATAGAAAAATTAGAGAAAAGTGATAGTTCAAATTATACAAAATATATCAAAGCAGAGGCTTTTAGAAAAATAGAGGAGCATGAAAAAGCTATATCAATTTACAATGAGATAATCAAAGAGTCAAGTGACCGAGAACTTATAGTTAAATCTTATATAGGCAAAGCTTCAGCCGAAGTTGGAACAGGAGAACTCGACTTGGCAGAAGAATCATATTTAGAGGCCAAGGATATAAGCGATGATTTAGAGTCAGACTTAAAAGGAAATAAATTGAAAAGGGATATCTTATATAAGTTAGGATCGCTCTTGAACGATAAAAAAGAACACAAAAAGGCACAAAAAATACTCTCAAAAGTCATCGATATGACCGATAATGATCATTCCATATTAACAAATTCTCACTTCATGCTAGCTAGGATCAAAAAATTGAATGGAGATTGGGAAGATTCAATCTCATATTTTCAGAAAGGATTAGAGCATTGGAAGCAGATAAAAGGGACTTATCAAAGAGTTGGAGGCTTAAAAGAAATAGGAGCATTATACTCTATTTTACGCGAGTTAAAGAATGCAGAAGATTATTTGAAAGAAGCGGTTGAAACTTCAGAGAGATTCGGTTATTACGATCTCAAAGCATCAGCATCATTATCTCTCACTGAATGTTATCTAGAAAAGGGAGATTTAGAAAGAGCAGTTAATACAGCAAAAGAAGCTAGAGACCTGTTTGATGAGTTAGGTCACGATAAGCCAAGAGCTTTTGCCCATAACTTACTGAGCAAAACGTACATGATGCAGGGGAATCTCGATGAAGCAGAGCGTGAATTGACTAAGGCGATCTCAATATACCAAAGAAAAGGATTATCTTATCGACTAGGACTTGCCTATTTTTCATTGGCTAAGATACAGGAAAAAAAAGAAAACAAGCAAGGAGTTGCTGAAAACTATAGAAAGGCTATACTTTCATTTTCAGGGAGTGGAGCCAGCTGGATGGCTGAAGAAGTAGAGAAAGAAATGGAAAATATACCTCTCTCCATGTGATACAAGTGATATGATGGCAAAACTTGATAGAGAGATGATGGACGAATTGATCTTCAAGAGAGATATTAAAGATAAAGACGTTGTCATGGGACCTGAATATGGAGAAGATGCTGCCATAATAGACTTAGGAGAGAACTATATCCTAGCTCATATCGATCCTATATCAGGTGCAGTTGATAATATAGGCTGGCTAGCTATAAACATTGCCGCCAATGATATCGCTGTTAGTGGTGCTCAACCAAGGTGGGGCCTCCTAAATCTACAATTCCCTGAAAAATATGAAAAGAAAGAAATTAGTACAGTGATGAGAGATATATATAAAGCAGCCGATGAGTTAGGTATAGAGATCATAGGTGGTCACTCTGAACTATTAGATCAAATAAGAAAACCGCTGATAACTACCACTATGATGGGAGATACAAAGGAACCAATATTCACTAAAGGTTCAGAGCCAGGAGATAAGATAATACAAGTCGGGGAAGCTGGTATAGAAGGTACTTGGATTCTTGCTTCGGACTTTGAAAAGGAACTCTTAGATTTAGGAGTCCATCGAGTTGTAATCGATAAAGCAAAAGGATTGAAACAAGAGATAAGTGTAGTTGAAGATGCAAACTATGTCTCAAGTAAATATCCTGTAACATCTATGCACGATCCCACTGAGGGAGGAATTCTACAAGGACTATATGAGATGGCGGTAGCTTCCAAAAATAGATTCAATTTAACATCGCAACCCAAAACGAAAGATATAACCTCAGAAATATGCGATAAATTGAATTTGAATCCATTGGCACTCATCTCTTCTGGTTGTCTTATATTTACTGTTCCTAACTCAATAGAAGTTAAGGAGGGAAAAGTGATAGGAGAAGTTGAAGAGGGTGATCCCGACCTGATTGTTTTTGAAGATAAATTGAAGGAACCTATTCAAGAAGATGAATTATTTAGGGTTATCAAAGAACTAGAGCGTTGAATTACGAAACACTTTTAATCTGCTCTTATATCGATATCATGATGGACAGAATAGAGATGTTAAAAAAAACAAATTATTACTTCATAACCGATAGCAGATCCAGCGTTTCTACTCTAGATCAAGTCAAGATCGCTGTAGAATCTGGAGTTAAGATGATACAATATAGGGATAAATCTAAGAGTGATAGGGAAAAATACGATGACTTGATTAAAATTAATAAAATTTGTGGGGAAAAAAGTCTTTTGATCGTCAATGATAGAGTGGATTTAGCTCTTAGTACAAAGGCCGATGGTGTACATTTAGGACAAGATGATCTTCCACCTAAAAAAGTAAAGAAATTGTCTGAAGATTTGATTTTAGGTATATCAACGCATAATAAAAATCAGGCCAAAAAGGCCGAAAAAATAGCAGATTATGTAGCTCTAGGTCCGCTATTTGAAACCGATACAAAAAAAAATCCAGATCCAGAACTTGGGATAAAAAGGGCCTGTAGGATAGCTGAATCGATCGAAGTTCCAACTGTAGCAATAGGCGGTATAGGAAAAAAAGACATACCTGAAATCATAGGACCTTTCGATATTATCTGTGCCGTATCAAGTGTAACAAGGAGTGGAAACATTTCTAAGAATGTAGAAGATTTTGAAAAAGAAATAAATATTTTTAAGGAGGGAAAAAATGGAAAAACTTTCTGATTTAGGGGAGTTCAACCTGATAAAGAAAATATCTGAAAAGTTTGATTCGGATAACGAAATCCATAAAGGTATTGGCGATGATTGTGCAGTACTTGCAGAAGACGATTCATTCAATTTATTAACAACAGATATGCTCGTGGAAGGTGATCATTTTAACAGGGAATGGCAAAGCCCTTGGCAGATAGGATGGAAATCCATAATCGTTAATGTTTCTGATGTAGCGGCAATGGGAGGATATCCAAAATGGGGTTTAGTCTCCATAGCTTTTCCATCAGATACAGAGGTAAACTTTGCAGATGATCTATTTGAAGGTATGGGAAAAGCCTCTGAACAGAATAGGATGAAGATCATAGGTGGGGACACAACACACGGCGATATATTAGTTATAAATGTAGCGTTGATAGGCGAAGTTGAAAAGGACAATTTGTGTTTGAGAAGTGAAGCAAAAGTAGGTGATTTGATCTGTGTTACCGGTGATTTAGGGAAAAGTTGGGCTGGACTTGAATTACTTAGAGCCGGAAAACAAGGTTACACTGATTTCTATCTTCAACCAAGATGTCAGTTGGAGATCGCCAGAAAGATCGCACCCTACGTAAATGCTATGATCGATGTGAGCGACGGACTCTCTTCTGAAGTCAATCATATCTGTGATGAGAGTGGTGTCGGAGCAAGGATAGACAAGAATAAAATCCCTATATCCAAGAAAACTATGAGTACTGGGAAGAAGTTAGGTATAGACCCTATGAAATGGGCTCTTGGTGGAGGAGAAGATTTTGAGATTGTTTTTACAGTTAGCCCAGAAAATTTTGATGAGGTGGAATCTATCGATCCGATTATTGTTGGAAAGATAATAGAAGAAGGACGTTATCTGATTGATGATGGAAAAAAAGAACTCAGTGGAGGATACGATCATTTTGATGAGTAAAATCATCTAACTAGTTAAGTTCAAAGTGGTCAAGTTTCGCTATAATTCCTTTCTCTTTTTTAAAAGATAAGTGTCGTATCCTCTATTTTTCCAAAAATCTGCAGCTTTACTATTTTGAGGGGATACAGTCAATACTGCTATATTGACTCCTTTCATTTTTATCCACTCTTCAGCTCTTTTGGTAAGAGAAGTCCCAATACCTTTTGCCCTCCATTTCTCCTTTACAAATACGTCTAAAATCATACCCATATACCTTTCTTCAAAAATATCCAATCTTTCTCTTATAACGACGTTTAGAAATCCAATCAGCTCATCTTCATCTTCAGCTATGAATGTATTCATCACATTTTTGTCTAGTCCATCTTCAACAAACTCTCTCCAATTCTCTCGAGCATCATAACATAGGTCATATCCTTCCATCATTTCTTGATGATCGAAGGCTAGTCTTGCCCACATATCTACGATTTCATCTAGGTCTTCCTCTCTCGCTTCCCTAATTTTGATCGGCATGATCTAATTCCTCTTATCCTTATTATCTAGAGATAGAAAAGAGGAACAAATATATATAATTGAAGTATTTCCATTTTCGTGTTAACTCGGGCGAGAGGTCACCCGAGTATAAAATTATAAATAGACCAAGACATTAAAGAGAAGCAGAAAGATAATTGGAGGTATAAAACATGGCAAGCGATAAACCACATCTAAACCTCGTATTCATAGGTCACGTGGATCATGGAAAATCCACTTTGGTAGGTCGAACGTTATTCGAAACTGGAGAGATACCAGACCACGTTATCGATGAGTACAAGAAAGAAGCTGAAGAGAAAGGTAAAGGAACATTTGCTTATGCTTGGGCTATGGATCAACTTGAAGAAGAAAGAGAAAGAGGAGTTACCATAGACTTGATGCATAAACGATTCGATACGGACAAATATTTCTTTACTATAATAGATGCACCAGGCCACCAAGATTTTGTCAAGAACATGATCACTGGAACTTCTCAGGCCGATGCTGCGGTATTAGTCGTGGCAGCTCCTGAAGGAGTCATGGCTCAAACTAGAGAACACACTTTCCTAGCGAAGACACTTGGTGTTGATCAGTTGGTTGTTGCGGTAAACAAAATGGATGCAACTAAACCCGAGTTCAGTGAAGATAGATTCAATGAAGTAAAAGATGAAATATCTAAATTGTTGAAATCAGTAGGATATCAAAATAGCCAATTCGATGTGATTCCAACTAGTGCTTTAAAAGGTCACAACATAACTAGGGATGGAGAACAGATCGACTGGTGGGATGGAAAGAGATTCCTAGAAGCAATAAATGACTTCGGTGCACCTGAAAAACCAATAGATAAAGATCTAAGATTACCCATCCAGGATGTATATTCTATCACGGGTATAGGTACTGTTCCAGTTGGAAGGGTTGAGACAGGTATCATGAGACCCGGTGACAAAGTCACTTTCATGCCCGCAAACGCTACTGGTGAAGTTAAATCTATAGAAGAACATCACGAAGAGATCGACGAAGCCGAACCAGGAGATAATGTTGGATTCAATGTTAGAGGCGTCGGAAAAGATGACATAAGAAGAGGAGATGTCTGTGGACCAGCTGATAATCCACCAAGCGTTGCAGAGACCTTTACTGCTAGAATAATCGTACTTGATCATCCAAGTGTAGTGACTGCTGGATACACTCCCGTATTCCATGCACATACAACCCAGGTAGCTTGTACTTTCTTAGAGCTAGAGAAAAAACTAGATGCAAAGACAGGGGAAGTCAAAGAAGAGAATCCTGATTTCTTGAAAAACGGTGAGGCAGCAGTAGTAAAAGTTAAACCCACACGGAACATGTCTGTTGAAAGGGTCGAAGAGTACTCAGAACTTGGAAGATTCGCTATCAGAGACATGGGTCAAACAGTCGCTGCAGGACAAGTAATCGACATAGAAGAGAAAGAGATGTAAAATTCACTTTCTCTAACAAAAACCCTTTTATATCATTTCTTTGTGAGGTAAATACATGGGACAGAAAGCAAGAATCTCGTTAAGCGGAACCAACCCAGAGCGCATCGAAGATATCTGTGGACAAATCCAACAGATATCAGAAAGAACAGGCGTTGAGATGAAAGGACCGATACCTCTCCCAACAAAGGAACTCAGAGTTCCCTGCAGAAAATCACCAGATGGTGAGGGCAATGAAACCTGGGAGCGTTGGGAGATGAGAGTACACAAGAGACTCATAGATATCGATGCCGATGAAAGAGCTCTAAGACAGCTAATGCGAATACAGGTTCCCGACGAAGTACATATTGAAATAGTTCTACAGAACTAAAAACTATTAAAAACCTTAATCCTGTTATCAAGGGTAAAGGTATTTTATTAAAATTAAAAACTTAAATATCTTCTCTATGCTCCCTCATTCGCTAAGGCTCATCTCGGGCCCATAGATTTGGAGGAACCGTGTATTCCTCTTCTCTATGCTCCCTCATTCGCTAAGGCTCATCTCGGGCCCATAGATCAGTTGGAAGATCGTCACCCTTGCACCCAACTAAAAAAATGTTTGGCAAGAAAGGTGAAGGCCGCGGGTTCAAATCCCGCTGGGTCCACTAA
>CAZRSB010000035.1:0-20120 GCA_964602715.1 uncultured Thermoplasmata archaeon
CAACCTAGGATCAAGGATACTCGGATCGGCGTTTTGAATGTTTATCAGTGGTATTTTGAGGAAGGACTGCCCGTGGAAGAGATATGCGAGAATTATCACGTGGGAAGGAAAGGCGCTGAAGCGGCTGTGAAGTACATAGAAGAGAACGAGGACGACATAGAGTTATTGAAGAAGGAGCAGGAATTGGCTGAAAAAGCATCTCAGGAAAAAGCTAAAGAGAGGCTGCAGGAGCTAGACCTATGAAGGTCTGCCTGGATGAAAACGTTCCAGATCACGTGAAATTGAGGCTCGAGGCCAAAGGCCATGATGTCGAATTCTCTAGAGACGTAGCGGGCCGAGGAACTCCGGACAAAGAACTGCTGGAGTTATGTGCGCAGGAGCAGCGGGGTTTGTTGACCAACGATAGGGATTTCGATCGACTTCACGAGGTGGTCCATCACGAAGGTATATTGAGGTACAGCTTGAACCAGCAGACCAGGGAAGGATGGAAAAAGATCGTTGAAGGGATAGGTTTGATCGATGAGCATCTGAAGATGAGAAACGAGCTGCAGTGGCCGAAGCAGTGGACTGATAGATTCGATCGAAAGTGATGGGTAGATAGATTATTTTTTTTTGTTGATCGGATATCACAGGTGTTTGCTCGCCCTAACGAGTACTGGCCGCTGCCGTCTTCTCCGGGGCTCTGGGATTCCGAAGGTCATGAGTGATCGATAGAGACTATGGAGGATTTTGACTGAATAAAATAACATTTAGTTCTCTAGTTATAAAGTAGTTGATAATAAAAACGAATGATCCATTCTTTAAGATAGTAGAATAAATGATGTGATCTCCATTGGGAAGATAAAACTTAAATAATTGAATATGTGTTCAACTATTCATGGATAAGTACAAAGAGCAATATTTGAAGGAAACTGAGGAGATATTCAAGTGCTTAGGTGATAAGACTAGGATCGAGATACTTCTAGCCATGAAGGATGGTGAGAAATGCGTTCATGATATTTCAGAAATCACTGAACATGAAATATCTAATATTTCTCATCATCTCAGGAGACTGAAAGATAAAAGACTCGTTGATTACAGAAAAGAAGGTAGGCACAAATACTACAGGATAGATGACGAGCACGTTTTGACTATACTCCAAGAGGGATTGGAGCATGCAAGAGAGTGAGGAGACAAGTTCTATTTCCTGTAAGAACTGTCGTAAAGAAGATACTATCGAACCAAAAAAGATATGGACCTCATCTAGAGCTTTAAAGAACTGGATAGGAGGAGGTTTTTTATTTGGAGCTTTATTTCTAACATATCTCTTTACAGACCTTAACATCGTACTCTTTTCCATGGAAGGAGATGATCTCTTATTATCCGACGCATTCTACATAGCAACCATAGCGATAGCTGGTAACGTCATACTAAGGAACGGTTATGATGCTTTAAAGAAAGTTGACTTTAATATCGATCTACTGATGAGTTCTGCTATCCTTGGATCTATCTTCGCGAGTTTTTTAGGTGGAAGTAATATCTTCATGGAAGGCGCCACACTAGCTTTCCTTTTCAACTTAGCAGAGTTACTAGAAAGTTACTCCGTAGAGAAGGTGAAAGGCTCTTTGAGAGAACTTATGGATATATCACCAGATGTTGCAAGGGTTAGAAAAGATGGAGATGAAGTGGAGATGCCCGTAGATTCAGTAGATATAGGAGATACAGTGATCATCCGTCCTGGAAATAAGATACCTGTTGACGGAGTGGTGGTGAAAGGCAATAGTTCGGTGAATGAGGCTCCTATAACCGGTGAAAGTATCCCTGTAGACAAGTTGGAAGGCGATGACGTTTATGCAGGGACCGTCAATGAACAGGGTTATTTAGAAATCGAGACGAAGAAAAGATCTTCTGAAAGCACTATCTCCAATATAATAGAGATGGTAGAGAATGCTGAGAGGAAAAAGACTGAGCATGAAAAATTTATAGACAAGTTCTCTTCCTACTACACTCCTATAGTTGTGGGTGCTGCATTTTTCCTAATTGTTTTACCCCCTTTACTTTTTGAACAATCTTGGTCCGTTTGGTTCATTAGAGGATTGACTATGCTCGTTCTCGCCTGTCCTTGTGCCTTCGTTATCAGTACACCTGTATCCATCGTGTCGAGTATTACTAGCGCAGCAAAAAACGGAGTTCTAATAGAGAGCGGCACGAGTTTAGAAGCGATGAGTGAAGTTGACGTGGTTGCTTTCGACAAAACAGGAACCTTGACCAAAGGTGATCTCGTAGTGACCGATATCATACCGCTCAATGGTAAGAGCGAAGAGGATATCATAAGTTGCGCTTGTGGTATAGAAAAGAAGAGTGACCATCCGATAGCTGAGGCGATAGTCTCTCATGTTCATGAAAATCACGGATCGAAACACGATCATATGATCGAAGATTTCGAAGAGATCAGCGGCAAAGGTTTGAAAGCCTATTTAGGAGGAAAAAAGCATTATGCGGGTAAACCTTCCTTCATGGAAGAACTAGGTTTCGATCTAAGCCATGTACATCATTCTAGCAGTAGTGAAAAGATCAGGCAAGAGGCACAACAGATGTGTACAACAGAAAATTGCTTGAACCTGACAGGCGATACCATACCTCGTCTTCAAAAGGAGGGTAAAACTGTCATCTTGGTCACGAACGAAGATCATCTCGAGGGGATAATAGCTGTGGCTGATGAAATAAGAGCATCATCAAAAAAGACGATAGAGAAGCTGAGGTCTGAAGGTATCAAAACAGTGATGCTTACCGGTGACAATGAAAATACGGCTAAAGTGATAGCCGATAGGATAGAGATAGGATCTTATCGGGCGGAACTGATGCCAGACGAAAAAGTCCAGTATCTGAAGCAGTTATCTGAAGAATACGGACCCGTTGCTATGGTAGGAGATGGTATCAACGATGCGCCAGCTTTGGCAGCTGCTGATGTAGGGATAGCCATGGGTGCTGCTGGAACAGACACGGCCCTTGAGACCGCGGATATCGCTCTCATGCAGGACGATGTCTCTAAACTTCACTTTTTATTTCAACTAGCTAAAAAGGCTAAATACGTGATCAGAGAAAATATTTTGGCCAGTCTCGGGATGAAAGCAATCCTTGCTATCGGCGTTCCTTTTGGTCTCGTCAGCATCGCACTTGCCGTTCTGATGGGAGATGCAGGCATGACAGTTGGTGTTACAGGAAATGCTATGAGAATATCAGATGTCCTGCCGGATTGATATTCTTCGAGTTTCATCCTTCGCATATCTCGTCGGATTGAGTTGCAAAGGGATTTGGACCTTATTATATCTACAGGAAAACTTATCCTATCCCCTCGACCGTAGTAATCTTAGTAGAGATGTTAGAAAACACTATTCTATACTAGAACATCGAACCCCCATATATAGCGAACCGAGCGCGGGGAACGGGATTTGAACCCGCGTGTCCCGATGGGACAAAGGATTAGCAATCCTTCGCCGTTGACCCCTTGGCTATCCCCGCAGATAAATCTTTCTACAATTTGGGTGAGCGAAAAGAAGTTAAAAAAGGTTTTGCTCTTTCTTTTCAAATTTCGTTCATGCTGTCCTTATCTTTTTCTATTATCTTCTTTATCTTACTGATATACTCTCTTCTAGATTCATCTAAGTCTGCTTCTTCTAGGATCTCTATGTAAGTTTCCAATCTTACTAGATCATCTTCAATATCTCTGATCATGCTCTTTAATCGATTTTTGCTTTTACTCATCATCTTTCTTTCACTTATATCTATCAGGGATAATATGATCTCATCAGTGCCAGGGATTTTGTTTATATCGGCACGCATATCTTTTATATCTTCTTGTCGGGTCAACAGCTGAAAATCGTACTTTTCGGGAGCACTCTCTGGTTCTTCAAGTAATGTATTATGATATCTAGATAATCGATCCTTTTCCTCTTCAACCAAAAATTCATCGAAGTTTTCACCTACAGGGGATCCCTCATAAAAACCAAAAAGTTTTTCTGCATTTTTATTTGCCTGCGTTATAGTTCCGTCTTTTTCGATGATTATGGTAGCGGTCCCGGTGTTTTCGAATATAGACATCCATCTATCTTTACTCTTTTCTATAGCTTTCTCTCCTCTTATCTTCTGTATGACCTGGTAGGTATGAGAAAGTAATATCTCGGCCATCTCGATATCTTCATGATTGTAATGGTCCTTTTCTGAGGAGATAGCTTGAAAGACACCTATATCTCCGATGGGTACGCTTATGGCTGATCGATACTGTTTAATTTCTGGTTCTGCCAATTCATCTTCATTAATATCCCCGATCAGATATGATGATCTATTCCTGTAAGTTTTGGCCATGTAACCCCAATCTTTAGGTACTCTATGGCCTTCCTCGTATTCACCTCGCAGAGTTTTCTTTATGATGAATTCATCATCCTTTTCATCGAATACAGCCAGGGTACAATCATAAAAACCTAGCACTTTATTGGCTGCCTCTACCGTGATCTCATACACCATATCTTCAGTTGAACACTCATCTAATCTGATAGCAGTTTCATGTAGTCTTTTTATCCTTTCATTCCTTTTTTGTAAGGCCTTCTCAAATCTAAGATGATTAATGGCTTCAGAGGCGTGATTTAGTAAAATTTCCACTAATTCAAGATCCTGTTCATCAAAGTGGTTTTTTTCTTCAGAAAGTGCTTGAAATACGCCCAGATTGCCTATAGGAACACTGATTGCTGATCTGTAAATATCCCTTTTGGGAATGGCTTCCTTTTCTTTTTCCAGGTCATCGATAAGATAAGATTCATTGTTTATCATGGTCTTACCAGCTATCCCTTCAAAGGGATATGTTTCTCCTTCTCCTAGTTTTCCACCTTTAGTCGCTACTACCTTGAAATCTCCTTTCTCAACAAGGTCAACACTGCAGACGTAAAAATCCAATATTTTTTCTGAAGTTTTCAAAATCAGTTCGTAAATCTCTTCTTCCACCTCACATCTGTCGAATTCGTTAGCGATATTATGAAGTTTTTTGATATTTTCATTAGCCACTTTAAGATCTCTCTTTGTTCTTCTTCTTTCGGTTATATCACGTACTATAGCCAAAACGAAAACTTCATCATCTATCTCGTACCTGCTAAGATTTATTTCAGCATGAAATTCAGATCCATCCATTCTTTTATGAACCCAATCAAATGATTGTGGTTCTCCTTCCAAAGCCTTCATGATCTTTTCTTCAGCCTTCTCTTTTGATATTATATCATCAGGTTGTCTCTCGGGAGAAAATTTCCAGGGAGGTTTTTGTAAAATCTCTTCTTCATCGCAGTCAAACATTTCAAGAGCTTTTTCATTACAATCTATAAATTTATTTTTATCCATTATGAAGATAGCATCGTTAGCTGATTCAAATATTGTTCTATACTTCTTTTCGTTTTCCTTTAGAGCCCTTTCTGTTTCTTTCCTCTTAGTTATGTCTCTATATATCCCAAAGACACCTACTTGTTCCCCATCTAGTTCGATGGGATATCCTAACAGCAATACCGATATCGATTCACCATCTTTTCTCTTCCTCACAGTCTCGGTTTCAAAGGTGTTTCCAGATAGAGCCATCTCAGACATGGAACTAGCTTCATCTTTTTTATCTTCAGGAACTATCAGATTATTGATATACTTTCCCTTCACCTCATCTCTTTTGTACTTGAAAATCTCTTCAAAAGCCTTATTTGCTTCGATAACTCTATCTTTGTTATCCAATAAAACGATGGCTTCAGGTGAATTTTCGAACAATTCATGAAAATATGTTTTCTGTAAACGTTTTTCTTTTTTATCAGTGTACCTTCTAAATTCCTGTATTATGGCTTGATTCAAAAATTCATACTGGGATTTAGGTTGGCCTCCTTTTTTTATGTATCTATCAGCACCTAGATTCAAGGCTTTCATAGCTACCTCTTCCCTGCCCCTGCCTGTGAAAATTATGAACGGAATATTTAATCCTTTTAAACGGATATCTTCAAGAAAATCCAATCCATCTTTTGGGGACATCTTGTAATCCGAAACTACGACGTTATAATCTTCTTCTTCAATTTTTTTAAGGGCCTGGTCAACCGTTGATGCTAAATCTACTTCAAAATCATCATTCATCTTTTCTAGATATATTTTTGTTTGTTTTCGATAGCTTTCTTCATCATCCACGTATAGAACTTTCAAGATTGCACCTCTTTCCCAGCAAATAGGATTATATATAAGCTTGATTTATCTACGTTTATAGAAGTTAAAAAAGTTTTTTATAAGGTTTACAAAAGTGTTTATCTATCGCTCTAATCTTTTTCGATTATCGTTGTCGATCATCCTAATATTTTTTAATAATCATATCTATAAGAGTTCGATAAGATGTTAGAAATTGCAGTAATGGCCTCAGGCGGAGGTACAGATTTTCAATCGATCATCGATGCTAGCGAATCAGGAGAGATCAATGTAAATATTAGTTTACTGATAACCAACAATCCAGATGCATATTGCATCCAAAGGGCAAAAGATCATGATATAGACTTTTTCGTGATAGATCATCGAGGAAAAAGTAGAAAAGAACACGAAAAGGAGATAATTGAAATATTAGATGATCACGATCCAGACCTCATAGTTTTAGCCGGGTATATGAGGATCTTGACAGATGACTTTGTTGATAGATATTATGGAAGATTGATAAACATCCATCCAGCTTTGCTTCCTCTTTTCGGTGGAGAGGGGATGTATGGAGAGAAAGTTCATGATGCAGTCCTCGATGCAGGGATGAAGAGGAGTGGATGCTCAGTCCATTTCGTCACTAGCGAAGTAGATGGAGGCCCGATCATAGATCAAAGATGTGTACCTGTAAAGAATGATGACGACTCTCACACTTTAGCAGAGAGGGTTAAGAAAAAAGAGCACGAGCTTTTACCAAAAGTTGTAGGAGCTTTTGCAGAAGATAGGGTGGAGTTAAAAGATGGCAAAGCGAGGATCATTCCCGAAAAATGATATAACTCCTAATCTATTTCCCTATAGAGATTTCAAGGTTCAAAAAAGTTTGGAGGTATAGTATCAAATGTCAGGACTAGATGATTCAAGAGTTGAAGAATTGGAAGAAATAGCTAGAAAGGTTAGAGTACATGTCGTTAAAAGCACGAACGAAGCAGGGTCTGGTCATCCGGGAGGATCTCTTTCTGCAACAGATATTTTGACAACTCTTTATTTTGAGATCATGGACCACAGACCGGAAGAACCTGACTGGTCTAAAAGAGACAGGTTAGTTCTCAGTAAAGGACATGCAGCCCCAGCTCTTTATGGAGTCCTAGCTGAAGCGGGTTATTTTCCGGTAGATGAACTGATGGATTTAAGAAAATTAGGATCAAGACTTCAGGGACATCCCCATTATAAAGCGACACCTGGAGTGGATGCCTCAACTGGTTCATTAGGTCAGGGGCTTTCGATAGCTTCAGGGATGGCTCTTGCAGCTGATCTTGATAGAGAGCTTTACAGGATCTTCGCGGTATGTGGAGATGGTGAGATCCAATCAGGTCAGATCTGGGAAGCAGCTATGTTCGCTGGTCATCATCAGCTCGATAATCTTATCGTATTTCTTGATAGGAATAAATTGCAGATAGATGGCTCTACAGAAGAGGTGATGAGTATAGAACCTATCACAACTAAATGGAGTTCTTTTGGTTGGCATGTTCTAGAGATAGATGGACACGACATCAACCAAATAGTCGATGCAGTGAACAAAGCCGAAGAAGTACCTGGCGAACCTACAGTAATAATTTCTCACACTATCAAAGGCAAAGGAGTCCCTTTCATGGAGGGGTCACTAGCATTTCATGGTAAAGCTGCAGATGATGAGCAGCTAGAAGTCGCATTGAAGGCATTAGGAGAAAAAGGGGGTGAAGAATGATGTGGGAGATGGCAAAACAGAGAGATGCATATGGAGAAGCTTTAGTAGAACTAGGAAGAGATAGAGATGATATAGTGGTTATCGGTGCAGACCTTTGTGGTTCGTGTAGAGTTTCTAAATTTGGAGACGAATTTCCTGAAAGAATGTTCAATACAGGTATAGCAGAGCAAAATATGACAGGAGTAGCAGCGGGTTTAGCACTCTCAGGAAAGACCGTTTTTTCAAGTACATTTGCGGTGTTCGCTACAGGAAGAGCTTACGACCAAGTTAGACAGAGTATTGCATATCCTGAACTAGATGTGAAGATTGTCTCAACTCATGCAGGTATAACCGTAGGGGGCGATGGAGCATCCCATCAGATGCTGGAAGATATAGCTTTGATGAGAGTGCTTCCTAACATGAGAGTTGTTGCTCCAGCAGACTTCCACGAAAGTCGCAAGGCTACATTTGCCATAGCTAAGGAAAAAGGTCCAATATATATGAGGATGGGAAGATCGAGCGTACCTATAGTTACTGAAGAGGATGATCCCTTTGAAGTTGGAAAAGCTTCTGTATTAAGAGAGGGATCAGATGTGACTCTCATCGGAACGGGTATAATGGTTTCTGAGTGTTTGAAAGCAGCAGAAAAATTGGACAAAGAACACGAGATTGAGGCAAGAGTAATAAACATGAGTACCATAAAACCTCTAGACGAAAAGAAGATAGTGAATTCGGCAAAGGAAACAGGCGGCATAGTCACCGCCGAGGAACACGTCGTTAGTCAGGGTATGGGAAGCGGTGTCGCTCAAGTACTCTCGGAAAGTGATTATCATGTACCCATGAAAAGAGTGGGGATACCCAATGTGTTTGGAGAATCCGGCGAGAGCGATGAATTGATGGAAAAATATGGTTTGACACCCGAAAATATCGTAGAAAGTGCGCATGATGTATTAGAAAGAAGATGAATATGATTGTATGAGTGTGATAGATATGGATATATTTGTAGACACGGCAGATTTAGACGAGATCAAAGAAGCGGAATCATGGGGTATCTTAGATGGAGTAACTACCAACCCCTCTCTGATAAAAAAAGCAGTCGACTCTAAAGAGTCTGAGATAAGTTTGGAGAAACATATAGAGGAGATACTGAAAACAGTAGATGGTCCAGTCAGTCTTGAAACTACTAAAACAGATTCTGAAGGGATGATCCAGCAGGCAAAAACCCTGTATGAAAAATTCAATCAAGTGAACGATAATGTTGTCATCAAGATACCGATCAACACCTCGATGAGCGACGGTGACGATGACTTTGAAGGTGTAAGGGCTATCAAAAACCTTAGCGATTTGGGTATACCAGTGAACTGCACCTTGGTTATGAAACCAAATCAAGCCCTTATGGCAGCAAAAGCGGGAGCGGAATATGTGAGTCCTTTCTTGGGCAGGATCGACGACTATATACGTGGACAGATAGGATTGAAGAGAGGAGAAGATTATCCTAAAGGCACCTATTATCCTGAAGAGATGGTCGAAAGGATAAGGGATCTGAAGATGGGTAGAAGGATCACCGAACTTGAAAAAGATAAGATCATCTACAAAGACAAAGAAGCAGAAGAACTTTTTGACTGGGGGAATGATAATGGAGTAAGATCTGGTATCGATCTGGTATGGTCAATAAATGAAATATTCAGTAGCTACTCTTTTGATACCAAGATCATAGCAGCTAGCCTAAGGACTTCTAGACAGGTTAGGCACTGTGCAGAGATAGGTGTTGAGATCGCTACGATACCCTTCAATGTCATAGAAGATATGATGATCCATCACAAGACTACGGAAGGTATGAAGGCTTTTGATCAAGATGTTATTCCAGAGTACAAGGAGATATTGAATAAGTGATCAAGATTTGATCTTTGGAGGAATGGTTATCATGTCAAAATCTTGGTTTGAGCAGATGGAAGAGTATGAGCTAGAGAATAGATTTTCGATCCAAAACTATATAGAAAGTATATCTAAAAAGATAAAAAGTGAATTCGAAGAGTATGATAAATATCATCCAGCAATTTTAGGAATTAAAAACGGTCAAAATATTTATGACCTTATCAGAACGATCAAGCCGGCGATAGTAGTCGAAACTGGTGTCTGTAATGGTTTTTCTTCTTCTATCATATTGAAGGCCATGGAAAAAAATGATAGGGGCGAACTTTACTCAGTTGATCTTCCTGTTAGGATAGACGAGATAAAAAATGATGGTAGGACAGGGGCAGTCCTGCCTCCGGGAAAAGACTCGGGATGGGCGGTTCCTGATGATTTGAGAAAAAGATGGAACTTATATATCGGAAACACTTATGAAAAATTACCAGAAGTTTTTGAGGATGTCCCTAAAAAAATAGATTTCTTTCTACATGACAGTGATCATTCATATGAGACTATGATGTTCGAGTTCGCTCTTGCGTGGTACCATTTGAAAAAGAAAGGCTTTGTGGTAGCTGACAATGTTACTTTTAGTTGGGCATTCTATGATTTTACCGAGCGTAAGGAACTAGACAGATTCCGGCTGGGAGAGATGGGACTTACCAAAAAGATCTAAGCATCAATTAAATACTACATCTGATCGAGTCCAACCAATGTTTAAATACAAAAACAACTCTAGATAGGAAAAGTGGTTCTTCAATGAAAAAAATAAAATGGTGCCCTTCCTGTGAAGATTATTTACTTAAAAGTGAA
Source organism: uncultured Thermoplasmata archaeon (assembly GCA_964602715.1). GTDB lineage: Archaea > Thermoplasmatota > Thermoplasmata > Halarchaeoplasmatales > Halarchaeoplasmataceae > Natronoplasma. The sequence continues at coordinate 10,613 of CAZRSB010000035.1, forward strand.
TGTGATAAATGCGGGAAAAAAACCGTAAATCCTAAGCCTCCTAAATACTCCCCAGAAGATAGATTTGGGGAGTACAGAAGAAAACAAAAAAAGAAATTAAATAATTGAGATGATAATATGGACGACATAATAATCGATGTTACGGAAAAGCCAGAATTAGAAAACGCTGTACTGATAGAAGGTCTGCCAGGTGTAGGTAACGTTGGAAAATTAGCAGTAGAACATCTGATAGATGAGATCGATGCAAAAAAGATCGCGGATATCCATTCAATATATTTTCCCCCACAGGTTCTAGTTGACAAGGAAGGTTTATCTAAATTAGTCAACAACCGTCTCTACCTGAAAAAGGATTTAGGGGATAATGATACAGATGTAATTCTTCTTACCGGCGATTATCAGGGCATGACTCCACAGGGACAATATCAATTGACAGATAGGATACTTTCATTTGCTAAAGAGGCTGGCGTTGATAGACTTTTTTCATTAGGTGGTTACAGCCATGGAGAGATAGTCGATAAGCCCGAAGTACTCGGAGCAGCAACAAACAACGAAAAGATAGAAGAAATGAAAGACTTAGGAGTTAAGTTCAAGGAAGAACATCCTGCCTCAGGCATAATCGGAGCTAGTGGTTTACTCCTCGGTTTAGGTGAAAAGCTTTATGATATAAGCGGTGTCTGCTTGATGGGAGAGACTTCAGGATATTTTGTAGACCCTGGGGCAGCAAGAGTAGTGTTAAAAAAATTGATGAGTTACTTGGATGAAGAGATCAGCTATGAAAAATTAGATGAAAAGGCTGAAGAGGTAGAAGAACTCACTCAAAAAGTTAAAGACATGGACATGAGCGGAATGCAGCAGGAAAGTGGGAGCGAAGACTTAAGTTACATAGGATGATTTAAGGGATATAGATGACAGAGGATGACCGAATACAGCTCTATTTGAAGGGCTATAAAGAGGGGCAAAAAGAAGCCTGGTCAGAGATTAAGAATCTAGTTTCAAAATATGAAGGTTGGGATCTAAGAAGCAGGATCGAGAGTAGAATAGGAACATTGAACGAAGAGATAGAATCTAAAAGGAGAGAAGTTCTAGAGGATCCTGAGATATTATCACCTTCAGAGAGTGAAGTAGGTGAAGGTCCAAGTAAAGAAGAGAAGAAAGGTATACCCTGGAACAAGGGTGATTCTTATCTTTTTGTTGAAGAAAAACCGGAAAGATCGATCAAAGATGTCTCAGATGTTATGAGAAGAGGCGCCTCTGCTTTGATCATAACTAGGAAATCTCCTCAAAAACTTATCAGATCATTCGATATACCTCTTGAGAAGGCGGAATTCATATGGTTATCAAGTTCCAGCAACGATTTAAATAAAAACGATAACATTTCATTCAAAAAAAATTCTCCTTCAGATCTTTCGGGGTTATCTAGCAAAATAGGAAATTATCTGAAATCCAAACCAGAGAGTGTGGTATTCCTCTCTAATATATCTCTTATGACCAACTATAACGATAATAGCAAAGTCTTTAAACTCATCAATTATTCCAAAGATAGGATAACAGAATATGATAGCTGTCTTGTTGTTTCACTCGCCAGCAATGCTTTAGAAAAAAAATTCTTCGAAAGGATCAAAAGTGAATTCAACCAAATATTTGAGTGAGTAGGATCATCATGTACGTTATTTTCGGTAAATGTGAAGTTGATGACTTGTCACGGATAATTGAGGGATCGAGGAATGGTGAGTTCAAATGTTTTCAAGAGTCTAAAGAAAACTTTTTAGATCATATAAAAATAAATCACAAAAGTATAGAAGCTGTGGGTTATTACGATGTTTCGATCCCCGAACTTGATATACTGACAAAAAAGATTGCAGATATTTATCCTGATCTGACTCAGATAGCAATGCTTGAAGAAGTACCTGATAGTTTTTCAAAAAACATCGATGTTGTCTTAGAAAAGAAGGAATGCTTGTTGAAACTTTTTATTAGAAAGTTAGAAGAAAAAAATTTTAAGAAAAGGTCGTTAGAATTAAAAAATATCATATCTTCCTGTGAAGGTGAGCTCTCGATTTTTCTACACGATAATCCTGATCTAGATGCTATCAGCTCCGCCGTAGCCCTAGAGTCTATATGTATGTCAGAAAACGTAAACTATGGGACGTACTTCGCAGGTTCTATAGGTCATCCTGAAACAGAGATATTTTTGGAGAATTCGGACTTTATGATAAAAAAAGTAGATGAGGAGTCCATCCACGATACATTAGATTCGGCCGATAAGGTAGCATTTGTAGATTTTGCAGATGCTTCGACCAGCGAAGTGATTCCTGACGATATAGAACCAGATATCATCATAGATCATCACTACACTAACAGAGAGAAAAAGGGAAAAGAATTTACAGAGATAAAAAGCCATTTAGGAGCTACAGCAACCATTATGACCGAACATCTTTTGAATCTTGAACTAGATATAGAGCCGACACTTGCTTCAGCACTTCTTTTAGGTATAAAGATCGATACAAATAATTATACTAAAAATATCTCTACGAGTGATTTCAAAGCAATATCTTTTCTGAATGCAGTTGCAGACAAGGATATATTAGACGTTCTGGAACAAACTCCGATAAAATCTGAAACCGTCACTATCATAGGAAAGGCTATATCTAATAGAAAATTCAAAAATAACGTTTTAGTCACATATTGTGGTGAAATCGAACACTCAGATGACATATCTCAGATAGCTGATTTCCTTTTAAGAGAGAGAGACATACTGACCGTCCTCGTTTACGGAAAGAAAAACGATAGGATACATATTTCTGGTAGGAGTAAAGATCTTGAACTCAATTTAGGAGATATCATGAAAAAGGCATTTTCTGATCTAGGAGAGGCGGGAGGGCACCCACATTCTGCTGGAGGCGAAATACCAATGAAGCAGAAAGATGAAGATGATCTAGTTGAACTTATAAGAAAAAAATTTTTCGAAGAGGTGGTCATATGAGTCCTGGTAGAACAGATCCTTATGCAAGGGTAACTGTACAACCCCAAAGAGGATTCAATAAAACCGAGATCAAACATCTTCTTACAGCTCTAGCAGTATTAACATTAGCCTTTGCCATAAGCATTTCTGGTGGAATTTACAACGTGTTCTCAGCCACTTTTCCTATCTATCTGATAATGGCTTTTTTAGCTGTTGGAACGGCTTTTCTTTTTCACGAGTTGGCTCATAGAAAATTAGCTAGAAAGTACGGCTGCTTTGCTGAATTCAGGATGTGGCGATGGGGTCTCATGATGGCACTGCTTTTCAGTTTTATGGGATTCGTTTTTGCAGCGCCAGGAGTTGTCGTTATCAGCGGACATATAACCAAAAAACAGAATGGGAAGATTGGTGCAGTGGGACCAGCTACCAATTGGCTTGTTGGTCTGATATTCGTGATAGGTGCTTTTTTCTCAGGCATTTTTGGTTTAGGTTCACTATTTTTTATATTTTCGTTTGTTGCATATGTTAATCTTTGGATAGGTGGTTTCAATTTACTACCATTGGGCCCATTAGATGGTAGAAAGATATTTGGTTGGAGCCCAAAAAATTACTTAATACTGGTCGGTTTGATCGTTGGTACCTTTGTGGTCGGTTATATTATGGGTCCATTCAGATTTTTCTTTTGATCGGACCTGATCACTTTCTAGATCTAGCCCAAGTATAGATAAACTCAGAACCAAAGATTTCTCCAGGGTATTTTTTGGTTTCTATTATCTGAAAAAGGCCCAATTCAGTCTTTAACTCATCTAGAGTATAATACGTTTGATACCTTTCGTGTCCTTCCAGTACACTCTCTTCAAATCCCTCCTTATCACCGACTTTAAAACTAAAACAAAATATACCCCCTGGTTCCAAAATACGATATACTTCTTTTTCAACTGATGAGAGTTCACTTTTCGGTAGATTGGTCAAAGAGGAACTAGCCCAGGCACCATGAAACGTATCATCGGGAAAAACAGTATCTCTCATATCCATTTGAATTAAGGCACACTCACTATATTTTTTCCTTCCTAGATCGATCATGCCCTGAGAAAGATCGATACCGACCGCATCGATATCCTTTTCCTTTAGGTATTTAGTATCTCTACCATCACCACAGCCAATATCTATGACTCTGGGCTTTTTATGAAAATTAATTTTTTGCAAGGTATTGTCTATCATCTGGATCTGAAATTTCCTATCTCCTTCTTCCTCAGTGATCCTACAGTATTCTTCTGCAATCTGATCGTAAGTTTTTATCGTTTCAGCTATAGGGTCCATAATCTAAGGATCTTCTCCCAAAATATCTTTTCTTATCTTATTCAATTCACGATTTTCTAGTTCTCTTGGATAATTTTTATGCTCGTTACCTGGAGAAGTTGTATAATAAGGTCTATTACATCCTGGACATCCCTGTGTCTGAAATATTGATTTTTCATCGACCATCTCTAGAGCTTTCTCAGCATCTTCAGAGATGAGATTTAATGCTGTTTTGGGATCATCTCCTTCGGTTATCAAAGCAGTCAGAAGTTGTGCTCTTCTATAAAATTTTATATCCACATCTTTATCTTTGCTTTTAAAAGGAAACAATGATACTCCAGCTCCAGCTTTAGTAGCTCTAGCTACTGCTGTAGCTATATCACCCATATCTTCTCCCAATCCAACGATTATGTGAGCAGTAGCTCTTTGTTCCCCAAATATTTCTATAACGTTGCCAAGATGGTCCCAGAAGACCATCGGCTCATAAGCTGGTTTTTCTTCTTTTCTTAGAGAATTTGTCGCTGCATCGATACCGACACCGATCCTATCGACCTTTTGTTCTAAAGTCTCAAGTGTTTCCCTGTAAAGTGGTGGTGCAGACAAAGAAATAGGTTTGTTTATCTCTTCGATTTCGTCAACAAGTTCTATCAAACTGGTTTCGTATCCTGGTATATCGGGGGATTGTATGCATATCCTGCTAAAATCTGAATTTTTTAACCCTTCTTTAACCTCTTCAATATCGTATTCGGGCCATGAAACTCGGGAGAGCCATCGTACGTGACCTTTAGATTGTGGACAAAATCTACAGGCTCCTCTGCATTTATCACCTGACAGCATAAGATAAGCAGTAGTTGGTCTCTCCTCTATATCTGCATTTTCTAGGCCTAATTCGATAGCCGTGCCATACGAAACTCTTATACTCATATTTTCATCTCTTTACGATCATAAAGCCAATCATTCGATGCATATTTTCCTTCCAATTTAGAAGCTAGCTCTTCTTCTCTCTCATTCAATCCTTGCTCTTCAACTTGGTTATCAAAATAATCATCATATTTATCTCTCATAACCTCTAAAAGCTCATCTGGATCAGGCTTTTTTCCACTCTCTATTTCCATAGTAGTAACAAGATCTAAAAATGATCCTGCTCCTTTTTTCTTCAATTTTTCTTCATCTAATTTTAGTATGTCCGAGAGCTTTTCTAGATCGGTTGCGAACATCAATGTACCATGTTGAAGTAGTCCTTTTTTCCCTCTTCTTTGAGCACTGCCAGATATTTTCTTTTTGTTCACCAGAATATCATTATAAGGTTTAAATTTGGCTTCAAGTCCAAATTCTTTTATAGCTTCGATGAGCGGATTTAGAAGCACTCTAAAACTCTCCTCTATCTCACCTTCCATCCTGTGAGTTACTACTGAATAAGTTATCTCACCCACATAATCATGGAAGACTGTGCCCCCGCCAGTTACCCTTCTGACATAAGGGATATCATGATCATCGCATTTTTCTACATCTATAGTTTTTTCAACCGGTTGGGAGTATCCTAATGTGATCGCTGAAGGTCGGAATCTGAAAAATCTAAAAGTAGGAACCGGATCATCTGATTCGTCAAAATTTCTCAGTATCGCTTCATCGATAGCCATCTGTCGCTCTGCCGTATCTTCTATAAGGGGGACGTATCTAGCGTTCATGATATGATAAACTGAAAAGGTAGTATTTATGAGTTGAGTCTTTCAGTATATGAAAAGTAAGAAAGCCGCTAAAGCCAATACTATAGGTATCACTATTGCGGGAATCCAATATTTAAATTCCAATTCTGCTTCTAGATTGTCAATACGATCTGGCCTATATACTTTTAATAATTTTTCCGAGTTTACCTGATCTTCACTTTCTTCTTTTGGTTCTTTTTTTTCTTCAATATCTTCTTCCTCTTCCTTCTCCTCTTCTTCTTTGAATATCTCTTCTACTTTGTCCTCTTTGTCCTCTTCGTCTTCTTGGGTTTCTGGAGTTTCTTCTTCCGTTTCAACTATCTCTTCTGAGCCCTTTTCAAGCTCAATATTCTTTTCTTCAAAAATCGAATCTAATTTTTCTATCAATTCTACGGCCTTTTCTTCTTTTATCTCAGTTTCGGCCGCTAATTTTTTTGAACCTGCTTCATAGACCGTTTTAAGGGTAGAGTATCCCTTAGAATATATCGTTTCACCCAGTCTAGGCCCTAATCCTATAACTTTTCTAGAAAAGTCCTCTATATTTGTTTCTACAAAATCCGAATTATCCATCTCCAGATATCTTTTTTCTTCTTTGAGATAATCCAAAACTTTCGACGCTCTGCTTATAGCTCTGTCAAAATTACTAGATTCTAATGATTGGATCATCAACTCTATCTTTTTTTCATACACTGAACGGTTAACAAAAACTCTATCTTCTTCTAGTCTGTCTTCTATTTCTTCAAAGATATCATGGAACTCCTGTATCTTAGCCAAGTCGTGGTTGATCCATTCCAAAAGATCGTAGGCTTCTTCAATCCTTTTCTCCTCTATCGCATCAGTTAGTTCTTCTATACGTTCCTCTATATCCCATGCAGAAGTGGTAGAAAGCAATTCTTTCACTTCTTTTATCTCCGTCTCCGCCTGTTCTAATTCGCCTTCGCATTTTTCTATGCAGTTAGGACACTCCTCGTCTTCTAGTTTACTCGATCCGCATCGGTGACACTCGACCCCTATAAGGTCAATAACGCCTTTAACGATCTTCCTTGACCTAGATGGACCAATACCCTCTACTTCCTTCAGATCATCTTCGGTAAAGTCCAAAAGATCTTCTGCATATTCTATGTCCAGTTCGGACTTTAACGATTCTGCGGTCTTTTTGCCGATGCCATTGATCTCTGTGAGTTCCGTATTTCCAGGGTTCATCAGTTTAAATAAAGAGTATTAACTAAATATAGATTTTGTTTATTTACTGACTTAATAAAATATAGGAGAAGATGTTTTGTTTCTTAAAGTGTATCACTCGTCTACAAGTCCAACTCTTTGTCTTTCAATGAATTCTGCTGATTTTACGGGAAGATATCGGTTCATTTGAGGTGAATCAACAGATGTTTCTACAGTTATCCTTTCGAGTTCTAGTCGGTTGATATGTAGTGAGTGGTCGTTAAGAGAAGATCCGTACCCGCGATCTTTTCGGCTTTCATTTGGAACGTTGGAGATAGATGTTTGAGAGTTATGGTGTGATGAAGTGCTCTCTTCTAAACCTATATCACCCTCAGTGACCCACACATCATCTAGGAAGAAAGCTCTAGGTTTGTCAGGATGATGGAAAAACTCCGTATCATTAGTGAACACCCTGAATCTTAGCTAACTCATGATCTAACCACTCTAAAAGGTCGTAGGCTTCTTCTACTCTCTTTTCATTTATCGCTTTTTTAAGGTCGTCAATTTGATCCTCAATTTTCCATCTCTCTGAGGAAGATAGATTATCCTTTACCTCTTCTATATCCATCCGAGCGTCTTCTAGATTACGATTCAATTTTCCAAGACATTCGGAACAGTCCTTGTCTTCTGAAATCTCAGAACCGCAGCGGTGACATTCTATCCCTGTAAGTTTCATAACGTGCTTCATGATCATTTCTGCTCTCGCTGGTCCTATACCCTCTACTTTTTTTAGTTCGTCAGTTGTAAGTTCCTGTAATTTCTCTGCACTCTCTACATCTAAAGTTTCTTTTATACGCTGGGCAGTCTTTTTGCCAACACCTTGAATCTCTGTGAGTTCCGTATTTCCAGGATTCATCGGTTAGATCATTGTTTTTTTGATAAATATAGATTATGGATATCGACTAAATAAGAAGTTTAAAAGAGAATCTATTTAGTGGATTAGTTTTTAGAATACTACTTTCATTGATCGAAGATTATTAGAATATTGTTTTGATGATTAAAAATAATATGAAAGGTTTTTACGATCCATTATGGGTAGACTTCTTCGTTCTTTTTCCTCTGTTGAAAGTATCTTGGTTTGAAAATCTTCAGAAATTGACGGATTAAAGTCATTGGTGTTATCAACATTTCTGTAAACTTGATCACTTGTCTCAAAGAGTGATTCATCCATATCAGCTTGTTTTCTTGAAACACCTGAAGATTCTGTTCTGGGAGATTCTTGTGCTTTTCTAATTGAATCGTTGTCGACAGAGTTCATATTTGTAGAAGTCTCTTGTTCCACATCGATCCTTCCTTCTGTAACCCAGACGTCATCCAAGAAAATCGCTCTAGGTTTATCTGGATCATCATAGGTGCTATCGTCATCCTCATCTGTGTTAGTAACCACTCTAAATCGGAGTATTACCCTCTCTTCTGCCCATCCCGAGAGATCTACATCCAACCTACCTAGTTCATGACTATCAACCCAGCCGTAATCTCCATCGCCTCCTGAGTATTCACATCCTGAACCACTGTAATTCCAAGCAGATCTAGCTCCCTGAGTCAAAGAATCCCAGGAGTGGCCATCATCAGTAGATATCTCAACTCGGAATCCATCTGGAGGTAATCCTGCGCCGTCATTGATATTGAATTTGAAATGTGCTGTAAGTGTCGGATTCCTTGCATTGGTAAGATATATCGGGTCTGTATAAATGCTCTCGTCCACACCTTGGGGCAGGACTGTACGCCCACCTTCTATATCTCCAAACATCCAAAAGTGTCCTTTACTATCTCCTCTCGTGTGATCGTAGTAATGTTCTTCATTCTCTTCTTCTGGATCTAATTGCATATCATCATCAAACTCAGAATCAAATAACTCATCCGTATTCGTGTGTGTCCAATGGATGTCATCGTGATACCATGGACCTGTAATCTGAAGATTCACATTGTCAATATACCATCCTCTGTCTCGCTGCCAATTTTCACTATCTGGAACACTTTCATCAAAGCTTGCCATGAGAAATACTACTCGTACATATCTATAGTCAAAGTAGCCAATATTTTCTTCCACCTGTCTTTGTAAATCTACTTCATCAGATCTCCATTCGAAACGACCATCGCTTTTTCCATTGAAAACATGTCTAGGCAAATCTCCTGTAGCGTCTATTAAACCTCCATCATCCATCGGTCCACCATCATCAGATTCTCCTTCTAGATAGCTCTTATCGATAGTACCTGGATAATGGGCTCTTGGATCAATGTATAATCTACTACTTTTGTTCCATTCCCAACTCTCTGGATCATCATCATCAGATCCCCAAAGATACATCATACCTCCACT
>CAZRSB010000036.1:0-19919 GCA_964602715.1 uncultured Thermoplasmata archaeon
TTTTTTTCTTATCTCTTATTTTTCTACTGCTCTAATACAATAATGTTCTGAAAATTTATAATGGCCGACATAACTATAAAATAGTACAAAAAGTCGTGTCATTGACTACAAATGTGTAAATATACTAAAAAATTTCCTATATCTTTTCAACCCTTATATATCGAGTTTTTCCATCTTCTACTTCATCTAGATCACCTACAACACATGTCAATCGAAGAGTGTATCTTGTTCTGGTCAACAACATCTCATCCAACCTTTCCAGATTACCGAATCCGTCTTCTTCATATGGGATCAGGTACATGTTATCCGGTAAGATGTATCTTCCTCTGTTATCAGAGTCTATCTTCCATTCTATTATGTCACTGTGCTCTCCCCCTATTTCGATATATTCGATATCAGCAAAAAGACCGCCGCTCAAAGTAACATCGATCGTGTCTGCATTACCTTCACCCCGGATGAACAACTGCTCCGCCCTCTGCCCAATATAGGCGGTCTCTTGATTTGCTTCCTCTATAGTACTCTGAGTATCATAATAGCTCCACGTACTATAGATCACCGGTATCGTTATGGCGAGTACTATCGATATGATGATGAGGAGGTATGGAATACCTTCTATACCAACATCATCTCTCTTTATCTGACGATCGATCATCGGATATCCTGCTTTTAGATAGGGGTTTCCGTTAAAGTTACTCTGTTACAAGTATGGTAACGCTCACTTCTCTACCGGTATCGGGATCTTCTCCAGTGATCGTTATCTCCCCTGTCCTGTTTGGATTTACATCGTCTTTGAATTCAGCTTCACCATCATCGTCAGTTATATCTCTCGGAGGATTGACACCGGCACCGCTGATCTCGATGTAGATCCCTTCCATCTCATTTCCTGCCTCGTCTATTGCCAATACCTTTATCTCCTCTACTTCATCATCATCCTCGAGATCCTCGAGACTTATTGCATCATCTTCGGTTAGTGTGTCAACAATTCCCTCAACCTCGATCTCAACTTCTAACTCGTTCAGGTCTCCCTCGCCTATCTGCCCCATCCACATGAATATTATTCCGATGGCGGCAGCAGCTACGACAGAGATGATGATCAGTTTCATTGGTAGTCCTTCTATACCTCGTCTATCCCTGCTTAATCTATTATGTTTAGGTCTTTTTTTCAACATTATCCACCTTAATCACTAAATCGAATACATGATATAAATAATTTGTTGTGAAAGGGTTTAATAGTACAACTATGAAATGAAAATCTTTATATTAGATATATAACATTGGTAGCTCAAGGTTGACCTAGATGTCTCCGACTGAAGATACAGATACAGAAGGTGTGGGGATTACACAAGTAGCTTGCGATTACGACACACAGGTAGAGTATGGTAAAAAGAAGATATCCGTTTTTTGCGAAAATTGCACTCAGGGTAGAAGTGAACTTTCGGATAGAGTTTGCAGAGCCTCGCTTATCGATATGATGGTCAGCGAGTATAACGTCAATAAGATAATGCTCTCTGCACCTATCGAAAAAATTTACATGGATGAAGCCATAGAACTCATCAGAGACCTAGCAGAATTTGTTACTGAATTGAGAAATGTAGGTAAAAAAGATCCTGTTGAAAAGGCCCGTAAAAAATCAGAAAAACCCGAGAAAGAGATAAAAAAGATGTGTGATTCTTGTGAATACCACCCTACTAGTGTTTTTGATCGTCTTGAAAATATGTTTAAAAGCGACTACGGTAAGTTCCTTAAAAAACTTCAGGTTCATGTAGATAGTGACGACGAGGGTAAAGGAGAAGACTTCTGTGAAGAATGCAGGGGAGAAACAAAAGGTGACTGCGAATATATACTCAACGAGAGTGTTGACTTATCCGATTTCATCTTATATTCCGGATATAATCTCGTTATAGAAAAAGAAGAGGAAGAAGACAGTTTGTTTGATGAACCGGATTACGTTAAATTTTATGATTCCGTCAACTATCGTATCTTAACTAGAGGCATTCCAAAGGTGCTAAAAAATAACAAATATATCCGTCCTTCTTTCTCGTCTTCATGGTTGAGAGAAAAGATACCATCTAATAGTGAATTAGTTGAAAAATATAATTTGGGAAATACACAGGTGAAACACTACTTACTCAAAGGTTCAACAGAGAGCCTGTATTATCTATCATCTAAAGATTATGATATAAATGAAGAAGAAGCTAAATTGATAAACTCTACCATCGTAGAGATGTCGGAAAGATACCCTGAAAAGATATCCATGGAAAAAAGATCAGAAACCCGTGAATATATCATATCAGCCGGTAGGGATATCATGAGGAAGATATCCCGAAGAGAAGGTTACGATCTTGGAAGTAACATGAAAGAAGTCAACAGGAAGCTGAACAGACTTTCTAGGATACTAGCAAGACACACAGCCGGATTAGGCGTCTTAGAATCATTATTGAAAGATCATAAAGTAGAAGATATCTACGTAGATGCTCCTGCACCTGCAAATTCTCTCTATGTGGAATTGGGAGCTATGAGTGACGAAAAAATGAGTGATACCTGCAGGACCAATCTTATACTCGGGAAAGACGATATAGAGAGTATATTGTCTAGATTTAGGATGGAAAGCGGGAGACCTTTCTCCGAAAGCGATCCAGTCCTTGAATACAATATGAATGAATTCGATATCAGAGTGACTGTCATAGGTGAACCACTAAGCCCTGAAGGAACGGCTTTGGCCCTTAGAAGGCACTCAGAAGACCCTTGGACCCTGCTCAGGTTGATCGCAAATGGAACCCTTACCCCTCTCTCCGCCGGTCTATTCTCTTTTCTTATAGATGGTGATTCGACGATCTTAGTGGCCGGCAGCAGAGGTGCAGGAAAAACAAGTCTCTTAGGAGCTCTCATGCTGGAATTTCCAGTTTCTCAGCGTTTACTCACCATAGAAGATACACTCGAACTTCCCACTAGAACGATGCAGAAACACGGCTATAAGGTACAGAACATACTCGTTGGTTCCGACGCCGGAGGAACTGGGTTTCAAAAAAGTCCTGGAGAGGCTCTGCGCGTTTCGCTAAGGCTCGGTGAGTCCGCTATAGTTATGGGTGAAGTGAGAGGAGAAGAAGCTAAAACGCTCTATGAAGCTATGCGGGCAGGAACTGCTGGTAGCTCAGTTTTAGGAACTTTCCACGCAGACAGCCCCGAATCCGTATTTGAAAGGGCGGTTTACGATATAGGAGTTCCAGCCAAATCTTTCATGGCGACTGATATAGTCGCTGTACAAGACCTCAAAAGACCCGGAGGAAGACAAAAACCTGTGAGAAAACTGAGCGAGATATCAGAAGTAGATAAAGAAACAGAAGAAGATGGAACATTCAGAGACCTCATGAAATATGATAGTCAAGATAACAAAATCCTGGAAACTGACGTGATGAGATACAGCTCTCAGGTCGTAGGGAGGATAGCTAGACAATGGGGCATGACGTTAGACGAGGCATATAATAATATACAGACAAGGGCAAAATATAGAGAGCTGGTAGTTGAAAGAGCCAAAGAAGAAAATTTACCCAACCTGTTGTCTACAGAATGGGTCAAAAAAACCAATGCTGTCTTCTGGGAAAAATTGGATGAAGAACAGAATAAGAGCGGTAAAACAAACTACGATAGAGTACTTCAAAAGTGGAAAAAATGGTTTGATGAGAGTGTTCAATATGCTTGAAAAGCTTATGAATATGGATAAAAAACCTGGAACACTTTATTCCACAGCCGCTAGATCTGTTTACAAAGTTTTAGGACCTTCTCCAGAAGAAGAGAGAAAGAGTCGAAAAGAAAAAAGAGAGAAGATGGAGGGAGCTAAAGAAGCTTTCCGACAGAAAAAGGCAGAATGGGAAAAAGCGAAGAAACTATATCCAAAAGATAATGAACGGAGAAAGGAATTAAAAAAGAAATACGAGAAAACAAAAAAAGAATACGAGAAAAAAGAAAAAGTTTTCAAACAGAAGGATTTTTACGACGCGGTCAATTTCGTCAAGATGGATATAACTGCGGAAGAGGCTATATTGTTCTCAACTACCGCTACTCTTCTGACCCTTTTTACTCTACTTATTTTGACATTGGTATCTTATATGCAGCTCTCGGTTCTAACGTTCAGGATATTTTTGGTTTCTACCATCGTTGTTCCACTGATAGTTTTCTTCCTACTTTCAAATTACCCTGAAATACTGGCTGAGAGGAGGAAAGTTAAAACTCTAGCTAAAACCCCTGAAGCTATCAATTATCTCAGCATCTCTATGCGTCTGAATCCTTCCCTTGAAAGAGCCATACACTTCACCTCAGAAAATTCAAACGAACCAGTTGCATCTGGTTTCAGAAAAGTACTCTGGAATATATATCTCAATAAATATCATTCTATAGAAAAATCCATGATATCTTTCGCAAGGAGATGGGGAGAATGGAATGAGGACTTCAAATTGGCCATGTACTCTATCAGGCAGGCCGCACTGGAAAATACGCAGGAACGATTGAACAGGAGTCTGGATAGGGCCAACCGTATAATAAGAGAGGGAACGATGAGTAAAGTTGAACAATTTGCAGCTTCCTTATCCACACCGACAACCGTACTTTTTGCTTTTGGGATCTTACTTCCTTTGGTCATAGGTGCTTTGCTCCCTATGTTATCGATGGGTGATTTAGGGTTTGGCGGTGGACAAGTCGGTGGAGGAACGATGCAAACCGATACTGGTCCGTCAAAAGCTCCTCTTATAATATTGTTGATGAATGTTATATTTCCTGTAGCTGCCTTCGCTTACTCTTTCAAGATACTTGGGGATCGACCCGGAACTACATCCCCTCCAGATATAGAGCCCACCTTGACTATCAAACAAAAGAAAAGACTGATGTTGATCTGCGCAATCATAGGTATCGCTATCTTCTCTTTTGGTTTATATCTACTAAATTATGTAGGAGGAGATAGTTATATCATGGCTATCTTCACGATACCCTTACTCTGGGGCATAACTGCTCCTATCAGTATATACATGTACATGATATCCTACAAGAAGAAAAAGAAGAGAGAAGAGATATTGGAACTCGAAAGACAGTTTCCCGATGCGTTATTCCAACTCGGTAGCCAGATGGTTCAAGGAAAATCATTGGAGAACTCATTAAAAAGTATAAGCGAGTCATTAGAGGGCTCAAAAGCGGCTGCACTTTTTGAAAAGATAGTTACAAGGATGAATATCAAAGGTGAATCCTTAAACAAAACACTCTTTGGAAGGGAAGGGCTCCTGAAAGAGATACCTTCAAGGATGGTCAGAGTTTCACTTAAGGCTGTTGCAAGGACTTCAAAAAAGGATCCAGAACATGCTGGTAGAACGATAATAGAGATTTCTTCCTATCAAAAAGAGATGGCAAAGATGGAAAATGATATCAGAAATAAATTAGCCTCTACTATCGATACGATGAAGGCGACAGGAGCTTTATTCGCTCCTATAGTCATGGGGATAACATCCTCTCTCTATGTGCTTCTATCTGACATACTCCAGGAGGAAGAGATAGGGGGTGCTACGATGTTGGACTCTCATGTTTTTACTTTCATCGTTGGTTTTTATCTGATACAGATATTATTTGTCATCATATATTTCTCAGTCGGGATCAAAGATGGTGGAGATAGAATAGAAAGAGAATACATGATCGGTACCATGCTACCTGTAGCAGTGGCTTTATTTTCCGTTACATTGATATTTGGACAGATGATGATGGGTGTCAGATGATGAGTAGGGAAGAGATCTTTGGACGAGAAGAAAAATTGATCGAAGACATGGGAAAGAAGGGGTGCGGTTACATGGGGAAAGTTGTGAGTTATCCTGGTGGAAGATATGAGGAGATGGGGTCTATATATATCGATCTTACATCTCCACACTGCATGCTCGTTCTGGGCAAAAGAGGAACAGGAAAGTCCTACACTCTCGGCGTGATGGCGGAGAATTTTGCTAATCTAGACAGCGATGTGAAGGAAAATATATCTGTCATCATGGTAGACACCATGTCTGTCTTTCATGGACTCAAAACAGAAAATACAAATGATTATGAAGTCGATCGTCTGAAAGATTTTAATCAGCTTTCACCACGTTCTTTTGGTGAGGAAATAGACACCTATATGCCCAAACTAGCTTTAGATACCTACGATGAAGATGAAAGACCTGAACATGACCATCTTCTTCAATTTCCCCTGAATGAAGTTGGCGCTAATGAATGGCTTTCACTTTTCGGATTAGATTCTACTGATCCCGTTGGAACAGATCTGATGAAGACCCTGAGAGAATTAAAAAGGAAAAAAGAATACTACGATTTTAACGATCTCTATGAAGAGATCGACAGACAGGCTAAAGAAGAGACAAAAGATTCCATCAAAAATTACTTTCAGCAGATGGAGTCCTTGAAGATCTTCACAAAAAAAAGCTCTTCATTTGATATGATGACCAAAGGAGGGAAAATAAACATATTAGATATGAGCTATCTAGGTCGGCTTAAGGGCTACGATGTGAGAAACCTACTCGTTTCACTTATAGCTGAAAAATTATTGAAAAAAAGGACATTGTTTTCGACGCTTGAGATGCAGGCTGAAGCTGGGATGTTGGATCCCAAACTCAAAGAAAAAGTAACTGAAAACCCGATCGTCTATATGATCATCGATGAAGGACATCTCTTTTTGCCTGCAGAGGGAAAAACTATTGCCTCTGATGTTTTGATAGACTGGGTAAAACTAGGAAGACATCCTGGTCTTTCTTTGATACTAGCTACCCAAGAACCCTCAGCACTTCATGAAAGTGCTATCCGCCAATCCGATTTGATCTTATCTCATAATTTGACCTCTCATGATGATATAGAAGCTCTCGGAAAGGCAAGGCAATCTTATATGAAGAAAGGTAAAGATATTCAATCCGTAGTATCTACTATGGAGTTCAAGCGCGGACTGACTGTAATTTTCGATGATAAAACTAGGAAGATGGAGATGTGTAGGATACGACCAAGGATGAGTCTTCATACTGGTATGGATGCGAGCGCACTTCCTGAAAAGAAAAAAGATGAAGATGATAGATCACAGGACGATCCTGAGGAGGCAAAGGAAAATAAAGATCTTGAGGATGAAGATAAAAAAGACTTTCCAAAGATCGTGGGATGAACCATGATAAAAAGAGATATAGATAGGGAAAATATTGGTGTAGCGGGATTTTTTCTAGATATACCAGTTTTTATGATAATAATAATATCTCTATCTTTATTTTTTCTCGCCTTCGCTAACAATTATTCTGCCTACAACGAGGCGATCGATGAGCAGGAAAGATACAAAAATACTGTAGACCTCCACCGTCAAGTTATGATATATAGAAATATAAGAGATGATGAGACATCTAGAGCGGGTCATTTTTGCATAGAAAAGTTGGACGATATTGAAGAAGAGCAAGTCTTAGAAGATATAACTACTGAGGGGAGGTACGATTATTCCATTACTATAGATATACATGATGATCATGACGGTGAATGGGAATTCAAAACAGAAGAAGCACCTGAGAGAAAATTAGAGATCAATTATTTTTCAACACCTGTGACTATCATCGAAAGAGATGAGGGAGAAGAAAAAAGATATATTGGAAAATTGTTGGTGATACTATGGGAAACTTGAATAGAGGTGAGTTATCAGATCAAGGTATGATATCTGTTGTCGATGCCTTGGTTTTCATCCTAGCAGTATTAGCCGTTTCAATTTTCATATTTCAGATGTTCTCTGCTAGCTTTTCTCAAAGACAGGAGATGGAAGTGATAGATATAAAAAATGAAGTAGCATTAAATATTCAAAATACAGTCATACATCAAAGAATATCTACTGATGATTTTGAGGATATAACGGTAGAAAGGGGCATCAGAAACTGTCTTTATTTTGAAAATAGTGACACGGGTGATGAAAAAAAAGAGGATCTTGAAGAGGAAATAAAGGAGATCTACAAAACTGCTGCCTTTGAGATATCTCAATATAGATTCGCGGTTTCCGCAGACTATACTAGAGTAGAAGAGTCAGATCCCTTTTTTGTATCACCTTGGTTAGAAAATATCGACGAACTGCCTGATGAAAGAAGCGTTTCTATCTACACATCTACTTTAGCAGAAGATGTAGAAGAAGGTGAATGGGGAGACGTTAGGATTATATTGTATATCTGGACTTAGAATTTCTTTTTATCTTCTTACTCCTATCTTCCACAGAACTACTGATCGTTTTGTTTTTCCTTTTCCTGCATCTCTTTCCACTCTTCTTCTGTGTATTCTTTTTGTTCTTTATATCCGTTCTTTTGTGACGGTGGTTCGGGTTTAGGAGGCTTGGGCTTGTCATATTCTTCCTTTTTATCATAATATTTTAGATACACTATAGCTAACGAAAGAGAAACCACTACAATCCCTAAGATGATAAATATCCAACTAGATAATAACCCATCCTCCTCCTCTTCAGGAGCTTCAGGGATGTCCTGGAGTCGGATCTGTTCATCTCTTGATATGCCTCTAAGTATGGGGTAACCGTCTTCTAATGTATCCTCATGGTCTTCTTCAACGATTTCCCATGTATTTGTAAAATCAAATCCTACTATGTTATTTACTACTTCTGATCCTGTGATCTTATCTACTGAAATACCTGCTCCTTCACCTCCTTCCTCGCACATCTCTTCTACCCAATAAGCGTTATCGACTGATCCTTCCTGGTGATCTCCTACGAGGCTGCCAGTAAATTCTTCTCCATCGACTTCACCAGCCATGAAAACATTGGTAATATTCCCTTCAGCATTGTTTATTCCAGTTACTCCTGCAACTCCTGTATCTCCAAGAACATTTCCTAAAAAGTATGAGTCTTCTATTATGCCTCCTAAGTTCCATCCTGCAATTCCTCCTATATTATCGATGCCATCTATCTCAGCGGCTGAAAAAGTTATATTGATCTTACCTGAATTTCTACCAATGATGCCACCAACATGATCTTCTCCATTTATTACACTGTTAGTATAACATCTAGTTACCAAACCTGAAGATGAGCCTGCTATACCTCCTACGATATCTTTTCCAATTATGTGTGCTTCTCTCAATCCAACATCTTCGACCACTGCTGAACTTCCTAGATCTGAGAATAAACCAATATTATCTTCTTTAGGCCTATTTATATATAGATTATCGATGATATGTCCATCGCCGTCGAGTTCACCCTCAAACCTTGTCTGATTTCCAGCAGCGATAGGTTCAAAACCCTTACCTTCATTCCAGTCTTCAGTTACTGTAGCATCGATATCATTGGCTAGTGTGTAATGTCTATATGGATGTTCAGTGATGTTCTGCAGATCATAAACATTTTTTATCAAATTCTCTCCGAAGTATGCAGTTACGTTCCTGTTTTCAGTCATATTAACGATCAACTCTTCATACTCCTTTGTTTCTCCATCGATAGTCCAGTTAGTTAAATGCCAGTCCAAATCAGGTTGAGGATCGATCTGGATTTCTTCTTCATATTCGTACGGATGAACACCTTCTGAAGGATTTGTAGTACCGTTCCCTACCACTTCTATTCTCAAATCAAATTTGTCTCTAACAAATTCAGCTGTCAGATTCATATGATCGGTGATCTCTATACTTATTTCATCTTGTGTCTCGTTTTCTAATACATGTGTATCTCCAGACCAATTCCCGAATACCCAGCCGTAATCTGGTTCTGCGATTAGAGAGATATGTTCACCATGTTCGTAATATTCTTCCTCTGGAACGATATCTATTGAGCCCTCTCCAACAATTGTTGTGTTTAAATCATATGTTTTGATCTCAAAAAGTGCTACGATCTTCACATTTTCAGCTGGCATTTCGAAAGACAACTTATGATCTATCGAATCGATATGATCGGTCCATTCTTCAAAGTACCATCCTTTCTCTGGTGAAGCTTCTAATTCGACATCCTCCTCGTACAATATGGAATGATTTCCTACACCTAAATTTTCCTCACTTCCGTCACCTTCGATATCGATCTCTAACATGAATTCGCCTCGTTCAAAATTAGCCGTGATAGATGTATCGTTTGCCGGCATCTCAAAGATTATTTCATCATCTTCATATATATCGATATGATCTCCGCTCCACTCCTTGAATTCCCACCCTTTAGATGGATGAGCTTCCAATTGGATCTCCTGTTCAAATTCAAATTCATCTGACCAACCCGCTTCTATCTCGTCTTCATCTAATCTAACTGAACCCTCACCTTCTATGTCGATAGACAATGTATATTCTTTTCTTTCAAATTGTGCCTCCATCGTGATGTCTTTATTTGGCATATTAAAACTAAACTCTTGTTCATCAGAATCCTCAAAACCCGTCCAACTTACAAACTGCCATCCCTCTTTAGAGGAAGCATTCAATGTTATGGTTTCATTGTATTGGTATTCAAATGTGTTTTCACCTGGTTCTGTTACATAACCGCCCTCTGTTGATTCGATAGTTAGATCAAAAGTAGCTATTGAAAATACAGCTTCTATCTCGTGGTTATCGATCATCTTTATAGTTGTTTCTTTTGACTCGTGGTCTTCAATCTCTTCTATATCCCCTGCCCATTCTACAAATTTGTAATTCTCATCCGATACAGCTTCTAAGTCTACTGAATCCCCATGCTTGAATTCAAATGAACCTTCTCCAGGTTCTACGACCTCTCCACCTTCTGAGGAATCTATTTTAAGTTCATAGGATTTGAGTTCGAACACTGCAGATACATTATAAGAATTTTCCATAGTTATGATAGTTTCAGCCGCAGTCGGATCATGTATATTATCAACATCGCCTGTCCATTCAACAAAAGTAAAGTTATCATCAGCTAAAGCATCCAATTCTACTGAAACCCCTTCTCCGAACTCTTCTGTGTAAGGTACTTCTATCTCTTCACCGAATACTTCTACGCTTCCTTCCCCTTCGATATCATATATAGTGAGTTCATGCATATCTTCAACGAATCGGGCTTCGATGTCCATATCGCTTTCCATGGTGATCGTAGTGACATTCTCTACTCCTGTCATATCTCCTGTCCATTCTCCGAAATACCATTCTTCGTCAGGTATAGCTTCAAGTTCTAACTGTGTACCATGCTCATATTCCTCCTCATATGGGAGTCCTATCTCTGCATCGTCAAGTTTTAGGACACCTTCACCTTCAGCATCTAGAGTCAAAGTGTAAGTCTTTATCTCGAATTCTGCCGTTATGTTGTAATCTCCTAACATCTCTATCTCTGTTTGATTGGATTCAGTATCTTCTATAGTCTCGGTATCACCTGTCCACTCAACAAAAGTGTGATCTAAATTGGCTGCAGCCTCAAGGTACACTTTTTCTCCATGTGTGAATTCAAACGAGCCTACTCCAGGTTCTAAAACTTCTCCACCTTCTAAGGAATCTATTTTAAGTTCATAGTATTTGGGTTCGAACACTGCAGATATATTATGAGAATTTTCCATAGTTATGATCGTTTCAGCCGCAGTCGGATCATGTATATTATCAACATCGCCTGTCCATTCAACAAAAGTAAAGTTATCATCAGCTAAAGCATCCAATTCTACTGAAACCCCTTCTCCGAACTCTTCTGTGTAAGGTACTTCTATCTCTTCACCGAATACTTCTACGCTTCCTTCCCCTTCGATATCATATATAGTGAGTTCATGCATATCTTCAACGAATCGGGCTTCGATGTCCATATCGCTTTCCATGGTGATCGTAGTGACATTCTCTACTCCTGTCATATCTCCTGTCCATTCTCCGAAATACCATCCCTCGTCCGGTAAGGATTCAAGTTCTAACTGTGTACCGGGTTCGTATTCCTCCTCATAGGGTATTGCTACTTCTTCCTCATTAACTTTTAACATTCCTTCACCCTCGATATCTAGTGAAAGAATATAGGTTTCAAGATCAAATACAGCAGTTATATCATGATCCTTTTCGATAGTGATCGTTGTTTCCTTCGATTTTGGATCTTCTATCGTTCCGTTATCCCCTGTCCATTCGATGAAGGTATAGTTCTCGTCTGGTAATGCTTCCAAAGAAACTTCGGTACCATATTCATATGTGAATGTATCTTCACCAGGTTCGACAACCACTCCATGTTCTGTTGAGTTGACCGTAAGGTTGTACATGTTGACTTCAAACTCAGCTGTGATATGATAGTCGTCAAAAATTTCAATGCTCGTATCCTTTTCTTCAGGCTCAAGGATAGTTTCGTTATCCCCTGTCCATCGGATGAAACTGTGACCCTCATCCTCGCTTATTTGTAGATTTACCTCTTCTCCATGAGCATATTCGAATGAACCTTCTCCTGGCTCTTCAACATCTCCTCCTACCATTGAATCTATTTCCAATTCGTAAGTTTTAAGATCAAATACTGCGGTTATATCATGATCTTTTTCGATAAAGATCGTTGTTTCCTGCGATTCTGTATCTTCTATCGTTCCGTTATCCCCTCTCCATTCGATGAAGGTATAGTTCTCGTCTGGTAATGCTTCCAAAGAAACTTCGGTACCATATTCATATGTGAATGTATCTTCACCAGGTTCGACAACCACTCCATGTTCTGTTGAGTTGACCGTAAGGTCGTAAGTCTTGATTTCAAACTCAGCAGATATTTCATAATCATCTTTCATGATGATAGTAGTTGTTTTTGAGCCCGTATCTTCTATTGTTTCATTGTCTCCTGTCCACTCGATGAACTCAAAGCCCTGGTCAGCTTTAGCTTCTAGATCGACCTCCTCACCGTGATTGTATTCAAATTCACCCTCTCCCGGTTCAGCAATCTCTCCGCCTTCAGTCGAATTGATATCTAATTTACGTTCTTCAGGCGAAAATTCTGCCTTTATCTCGTGATCGTCAAGCATCTTTATCGTCGTGGAATTAGATTCCGGTTCTTCAATTTCAGTAACATCACCCGTCCATTCAATAAATGTGTGGTTATCAAATGGAACTGCTTCGAGATAAACTATCGTTTCATTTTCGTAATAGAATGTTCCCTTTCCTGGCTCTATAATCGTCCCGCCTTCTGTAGAATCTACTGACAACTCAAGTCCTTCATAGGTAAGGATCATGCTGTCTTCAGAATATATATCGAGGTCGTTTTTGCTGGTAGCTTCGAGACTTATTTCTGAAGTGGGATCTTCTAATCCTTCGTCTATGTTAACCTCTACTTCAACCTCTTCGGTATCACCAGCTTCGATAGAGACCTCTTCGGGAGCTTCTGTATCGAAACCATCTTCAACAGCCTCAGCTTCAAGATCATAAACATCTCCATATTCGTCGTCATTTGTTACATCGAAAGTGACCGTTGTTTCCCTAGTGGAAACCGTCTCGTCTTCTGGAGCGAGAACGTCCACGTCCATGCCCCGGGTGAAATTCAGATGGATGTCCCAGTCGCTCATCGCATCTGTAAGATATATAATCTTGTCGCCTTCTACTTCATCATCAACAAATTCACCAATGCGATCTCCATGCCAACTATCTACACGTTCCCAATCATCTTCGTACAGCTCAAGCTCAAAATAGATCCCAATATCCTCATCGATTCCATCCAGAGAGGCATAGTATTCGCCTTCTTCTGTTAGATTCATGTCTTCTGGATCTAGTATCTCATCATCATCGAGCCTTCTTATCCTCATATCCATATCGGCAGGGGCATCATGCTCGTTGATAGTAAGATCTCCTTCATACTCGTTGAGAGAACCTACACCAAATGGCTGATCTCTCATTTCACCTTCTCCAGCACTCATACCTACAAAAGGAATATGAGCAAAAGTAAGGAGAACAAACATTATCATCGCACATAATTTTGTTTTCATAGATCTCACCAACTCAATATATTCATAACTCCCTTCTTGATATATTAAAAGTATTTTTCATACTATTAATGAATATCTTATCTATTAACATCTTCATTTTTCCCCAAGGTCCTACAGATTTAATTCTTTTTAGTTAAGTCCTGTGTCCTTATCTATATTTATGTTATTTATGTTTTACCCTTCACCTTTAAAAAGAAATATATCACTTCACCAAAATAAGATAACTTCATCGCATCTGTTTTGCTTTTAGTGTCTTTAAAGCCCAAAGACTCATGATGATCTTAAGATATCACATCAATCCCATCTGTTCTAATTTTTCGGGTAGATAAGTATCGGTCACATAGTCCAGACCATACTTTGCTAGTGCCTGTTGTTCTGCCTTTTTTCCGATATCAAGCATGGTCTCGATCTCCTCTTTCCAGAAAGGCGTATCAAATCTAGGATCGTCCAGTTCTTGTTCTAATGCCTTTTTGTCATTTTTTGAAAGCTTATCAGTGGGTAGATCATAATTCTCTATATCGCTTGCAGTGATCCCCACGTACTCGGCTGTTGGTGTGGCAAGGTAATCCGAGAGATAGGCTGTATTTATCGCACCATATGCCACGGAAGCGAATATCCTGAAACTCCAAGGATCAGCGTCAGTAAATACCACTACCGGCACGTCCTCTTCTTCACTCAACCGCTTTATCACACGCCTGGTAGCTCTAGCTGGCTGGCCTTTTAGATGGACTAAAAGAGCATTCGCTTCTTCATCGAAGCCGTTTTCGACTAATCTATCGAACATACCTCCTGTTTCTATAGCTATCAAAAAATCCACATTCACATCATCAAAAGTGACTTTATCTGATTCTACATTATAAGGAATGGTATAGCCAGAATCTCCCACATCATCTCTACAATTTATTTGCCTTATATCGCCCTTTCTATTCACTTCATTCACAGTTATATCACCGATCAATCTAGCTCCATCTTCCTCAGGTCTGAGCTTGAAATCCTCTCTTAAACAACCAGTGACCAATTCCATGTCCTCGGCCAGACTATCGGATTCTTTTTGATCTCCAAATTCTGCTTTTTCCCAACCCTCAGAGATATAATACATCTCTCTTAGAGTTGATGATTTATTTTCTTCTATCATATCTTGGATGAGTTCCAGCATATAGAGCGTCCTTAAAAGCATCCTTGCACTCTTCAACTTTTTAGCTGATCTAGTAGTTTTAGAGTCGCCTAGTTTCCAAACACCTTCTCTCCTATCTAATTCGATATTAGATTTTGAACGAGTCGGGATCTTCATGTTTGGAACTTCTCCTTCTTCGATCTGGTTGTAAAATTTATAGGCTATATCCATCAGTTCTTCCAAAGCCTCTTCATATCTGTCTTTGTCTTTTTTCTGCATCATTGTCCCTCCTCGATCTCAGTTAATTCTATATCCCAATCATCGGGAAGTGGCTCTGCTCCGATGAGCTTTGTTTCTGTAACTCCCTCAATGTAAACGTCTGTCCCATCGATATCATCTTTTTCCAATCCACCATCAAATTCCAAGATGATCTTTTTCTTGTCAGAAGGCTCTAATCCATCAAGCTTCCATTCTAAATGGTCTCCATCAAAATCAGGTTCTATATTACATGACAATAGTTCAGTTTCCGGGTAAGGTTTCTCAAAGAATAGGTTCATATCTTTACTTTTTGGTGTATAATTCATGATCTCAATATCTATTTTACATCTACCATTATCCCAATTGTATTCCTTTTCCACATAGACCACGCCCATTATCTTAGTCATCGATTTGTTAAGTTCCGGTCGTTCTTTTCCCACTATCTCCGCTGACTTTTCAGCTATCATGGGTAAGATGTCATTTACAACAGTAAATTTCTTTTTGATCTTTTTACGCTTTTTTTCTTTATTTAGATGAGTTCTCATGCTTCGCGCGCATTCTCTTAAACCTTTTTCTATCTCTTCTACCACATTTGGTATATCAGCGATAGCCTCTTTTGCTTCCGAAGTGAAAGGTACTCTCGTAGAGGCTACATGCACTAAGATCACTGCTGGACCAGAAGGCATACCCTTACCACCTTTCTGATCTAGATCGTAGATACGCCAATCTATGTTTTTGATAGCGGTTGTTACTGCACAGCCTCCCTTTTTATAAAGGAGTGGAACTCTATTAGCAAATCTTAAAACTTTAACAGGTCCCTTTTCGGGTATGTCACCACCATAAACTAATCCTACTTCGATCTGAAATGGATTACCTGAGTAAACTTCAGGATCTCTGGTAGTAGGAGGGGCATAATAATCAGGATGTTGTCCTTTCAAAACGTTCTTGAGTCCTTTCTTTATCAACATGCCTTTAATTGGAGAAAGACAATCAGTTTTTGGTGCCATAAGTTTAACTTCTTCAGCTGCTTTCAATATCTGTTTACAGTCCTCTACCTCTAGATCTCCTGGATTCGTTTTAACATCGATACCAGCTACTTCACATATCTCCTCAGCCTTACTATAACTTATTCTGGTGAATTCGTTCTTTAAGAAGGATTTGAGAGTTCTTCTCTCTGAATTCTTTGCCATCTTTGCTAGGGTGCCCAATTCGATACCTTTGAGGTGGGGTAAAACAGCCTCTGTCTTCTCAGGAAGCTGATCAGTTGCTCTTTTGAAGATCGTTTTATCTCCATTTCTCACGAATTCGAACCTAGCGTGTGGATTAACTATGGCTGTGTTTTTTAAGTATTCAAAAACAGAATGCCTACCCCGCCTTAATAGACCTTTAACATTGGTTTCAAATCTCAAACCGTGTTCTTTACCTTCCCATAAAACTACTTCTTCATCCATTACTTCAGGTTCATTTTTCTTAGTGTCCATCGTTATTCTCATCTCATTGGCATAGTCCTTCTCCTTTATCTTAGAACGAACCTTTGTTGATTTTCCGGTGGTGAGTTGACCATACATGACAACAGCTGAGACTCCAATACCCTGCTGACCTCTGCTTTGACTTATCTCATGAAATCTTGACCCATAAAGGAGTTTACCAAATACTTCAGGAACCTTTCTTTTGACTATACCGGGGCCGTTGTCTTCCACAGCTATCTTGTACTCCCGGTCGCTTACTTCTTCAATCTCCACCTTGATCTCTGGTAGTATGCCAGCTTCTTCACAGGCATCTAGCGAGTTATCAACGCCCTCTTTGACAGCTGTAACCAAAGCCTTCGTCAGAGAATCGAAACCCAATATGTGCTTATTCCTTTCGAAGAATTCACCTACTGATATCTCCTGCTGTTTATCTGCTAGTTCTTCAGCTATCGACGTCATATACTCTCATCGTCCTGATAAATCACTTTTTATTGTTAAAGTTTCTGGGAGGGGATCAGTGAAAGTGAAAATTTAATAATTTGATCAATCTTCAAAAAATCAAGATGTTTCCTCTATCCTGAATCCGCTATCACGATATTTTATGTCCTCTCTTTTTCCTTCTAGGTATTTATAGACTGTAGCGTGTTCTTTTCCTTCCAATATCATCTCTATAGCTCTTCTAGCTATATTCAATTTGAAATCACTCCCGATTATACCTACCGTATTTCCTTTCACAGAAACGTAAGTTTCGGTCAATTCTTCAATGAGTTCTCTTGTTCTGCCATCTCTCCCGATGACCCTTCCTCTCATCCTGTGGACTGCATTACTACTTTTTCCAACCCAATCTCTTATATCTAACAATTCTAGATCGATCTCATCGTTCAATATTTTTATAGCTTTATTAGGATTGAAACCTCTGCCTACAGCTCTAACTACGTCTTCGATCTTTAAAGACAGGATAGGATCATCTATATCTCTTGTATCTATCTCAACCTGTCCAGTCTTTGAATTTATATCTAGCCTAGCTCCGCTTTTCTCTTCGATCTCTGACTTGACCTCTCCATCTTTTCCGATCAGTACTCCTATCCTATTTTTGGGTATTTTGACGCTTGGCATCTTATCACTCTTTTAGACCTAACTTTTCTTTTACACTATCTACGCTTATTTCTACTCCATTATTAGAAAAGTATCTCACTAAGTTGTTTATATCCCTTTCCAATAAATTTCTCGCCTCTGGATGATCAAGAGGCACTGACTGAGAGACATCGATCAAATATGGGAAACCTTCAGATATCAAAATATTGAACTCACTTATATCACCATGAACCATCTTTATTTCGTTATGTAAAATGTCCATATATTCTATGACCTTATCACATATAAACTTCATATATCTTGGTTTTAATTCAACATCTTTCAGCATAGGAGCTGGGAAATCCTCTTCTTGAAGATACTCCATCACGAGTATATTTTTAGAGAAAGCGATAGGTTCAGGAACTTTTATACCTGCCTTGTGCATCCTTGTAAGGTTTGAAAATTCTTTTTTTGTCCAGGTATGGATGAGTTTTGTCCCTCCAGGTAAATCTTGAAATCTATGATCGCCCTCTATGTATTTTTTATATTTTCTGAAAACGGAAGTATTTATCCGCATAACCTTAACTGCAACGAAAGTACCGTCTTTCTGTTTTCCTTTGAATACTTTAGCCTCTTTACCAGTGGATATCGGACATTCTAGTGTCTCTATAACTCGATCTTTCATAAGATTGTACATCTCTTGTATGGTTCTCTTATCGAAGACCTCTTCGTATGTTTTTTTTCCAGGTATGTTGATCCTTTCATTTAGAAGGTTTTTTTCTGTTTTGCTTCCCATTACTGCCACATCCATGTCCTCTAGTTAAAAATGTTTCGAATCCATCAGGAGAAGTGTTCTTCCTCTGCAGGATATTTTTTCCTATTCCTTTCAAGTTTTTCTAGAACCGCTTCGCCTAGGTCAATTTCAGCCCTTTCAGCCAATGCTAGAAGATAAATCATAACGTCGGCCATCTCTTCTTCTAATCTATCAATACTGACTTCATCTGATTCCTCTTCTTTCCATTGGAACAATTCTAATAATTCAGCTGCTTCTATAGAAACAGATAGAGCTAAATTTTTTTGAGTGTGGTACTTTTTCCAATCCCTTTCATCTCTAAACCTTTTCACCTCTTTTTTTAACTCACTGATCTCTACCATACCTCTTAATATCTTGATATCGTTTTTATTTTTTTCCATCAACAATTTAGATCGCTTTAGAATTCATGATTTTTAGTCCGAAGATTTAATTATTATTTGATTTGTAGCCCTTTTTAGACCATGACCGATGATGTCAAAGTTGTACGAAATCCCGAACATGTGAAATTGGCTATAGAGGATACCAGAAGTGATGTATTATCTTTACTTAGAGTTAACGATATGACAATAAAACAGATGGCTGAAACTTTAGAAAAAGATCATTCTACGATTTATCGACATGTGAAAAAATTGGAAGATGCGGGATATATAAAAGAAAGACAAGTTATGCAGGACCATCATATCCCAAAAAAAGTTTACACTAGAACAGCAGATACATTTCTCCTTTCTCCTACATCAATAGACGGAGGAGAACCATCAGATGTGATGATCAAATGGGAAAAAAAGAACGCAGAAAAGATATTAAATCTTTTAGAGATCATGGGTTATTCCATCGATAGGGAAGAAGAAGATGAACTGATAGAGACTCTTTCTAATATTTTTGTTCACCTAAAAGAAAAAGTGGCAGATCCAATAGAAGAATCTGAAGACGAGATCGGTGAAGTTAATTTTCCCCTATTGATGAGATTTGAATTACTGATGTTTTTGCTGGAAAAAAGGAAGGATGAAGAAATAGAAGAAGAATTTGAAAAGTTCTTCTCAAAATTAAAATGTAAATAAAAAGGGTTTTTTGCCTTTTGTACCAATGTTTTCCGTTTTATTATACGAATTTAACGTCGACACTGTGCGTAGAACACGAAATGCATGGGTCGTAAGCTCTCACTAGCATAGATAATTGTTTTTCTACTTCGTTTTCCGGTCTATCTATTATTCCTGGTACCATCTTGTCCATATCATGCTGGATATTACCGTGGTTTTGGTTAGTTGGTATAATACAGTTCGCATCTGTACATCTTCCTTCCTCATCATAGGTATAATCATGGAAGAGGA
>CAZRSB010000037.1:0-19160 GCA_964602715.1 uncultured Thermoplasmata archaeon
TTAACCCACATCGAATCCAAAAAATCTATAATCTTGTAGAAATTCTACAAGGTAACTATAGTTAAATCATTTGTCTCTAAAGATGGTATATTCGGATATTTTTCACCTTCATATGATGTATATCCCTTTATTTCTTCAAGAAATCAGAAAAGGTGTCTTGAGATACCTCTAAATTCTGATTTTTCTTGTCCCTCAATAACACCTCTCATCGATAATCTAGAGATGATACTTTTAAATTCACCTAATAACCCTACAAGTCTTATCATCCCTGAAGAAAAAATTTTATCCTACTTAAAAGAAGGAATTTTGGTTGTGATAGATGAAGCTTATGTTGAATACTCATCTCAGAGTTTGATACCTTTATTGAATCAGTTTGAAAATCTCATCTTGATCAGGACTTTTTCTAAGGCATGGGGTTTAGCAGGGATAAGGGTGGGATACGCTTTGACCTCAGCTGAAAAAGGATTAGAACTACTGGAAAATATGTTACCATATAATGTTAATTCTTTTTCTATGAATATGGCTATGGCCTCTATAGAAAAAAAAGAGGTGGTAGAAAAAGTAGTTGATATTACTATAAGAGAAAGAGGAAATCTGTATGATGAATTAGAAGATTTAGGGTTTAATCCATTGCCCTCTGATACGAATTTTCTTTTATGTAAAACGCCTGCAGAGATAGAAGCAAAAGAACTACTAGATAAACTCTTAAGAAGAGGTATAAAGATAAAAACCTTTGAAAATGATCGCTTAAAAGATTACATAAGGATTACTGTTGGTGATGAAAGTATTAATCAGGTCGTATTAGATAATATAAAACAAGCTATTGAAGACATGTGATGACAAAACATAATTTTCTAAATTGATGAATCTTCAGATATCCTGACGGCCTTTAAATAAGTCCTCAGTATCTTTTGAATCTTCTGAAATACTAGAACCCTTTGGTGGACTGATATATGATAGAACGATCACTGTAGTGAGGATCAATAACACAAATTTACCTGCGATACCAACGTTCAAAACGTTTATTAAAATTAGAATCCAGATTACAGCAAAGACTAAAAATACACTTAAGTATACCAAATTTACTTTTGGATGCATTGATTATGCACCATATATGATAAACACATTATAGGATAATAAACTTTCTCATGCTTTGATTAAAAAGATCTATTTTTATGTAACCTCCATCGATCGATGTATAGATCGATCTCATTTTCACTCTTAACATCGAATTTGACTGTATTTTTGTTACCTCGTCCGTCAAGGTAATAGAATTCATGATCTTTTAAATGCTTTGAGCTAGGGATCAAGATCAATGAATTTTCTTCAAGTCTCTCTTTAAATGTTAGTTTTAAGAGTCCACAGTCTATTTCAATTTCGGCTCTTTTAATGCCTTTATAAGATCTATATTCTCCAGTCAACATATCCATTTTTTCTTTTCTAGCGAAAAAGGGTAATTTTAATGCTTCTTTTCCTCTCATTATTGCTAAAATAGCTTTTCCGATTTCTTCCATTGAAAAAGAGGGCGAGGTATTGGAAAGAATAGCAACACCTAGATCATCCATGAATCCAATATATCCACTAGCTACTCCTATTGATCCACCATGCCCTATTAATTCTTCACCTAAAAAATCGTTCACAGCCCATCCATATCCATACTCTCCGATTCTGCTTTCTATGAAACCAGTATGGGCTTTTCTGAGAAGTTCTTTATCTATTATTTTTTTCCCGTTAAAAACACCTTCATCCATATTCATTTTTAAGTAATTACACAATTCCAAGACGTTTGAAATGAGTCCTCCGGAGGCATATCCGATCTCTCCATCTGGATAAGGTGTACTTTCAGGCCCCTCTTCTCGAATAAAATAAGGTTTCATAAAATTATCATTTGTTTCATATTTGAAAGTTGAACGATCCATCTCTAAAGGATTAAGAATATTTTCTTGCACGTATTTCGCGTACTTAACGCCGTTGATCTCTTCTATAAGCAAACCTAGTAGATCATATCCTGAATTAAAATAGAAGAAATCCTCTCCCAACTTATTGGTCATCTCTTTTTCTGCTTGATTTAGATGAATATAAAAGTCTCCCCAATCACCCATAGGAACACCTCTCTCGTCCATCTCGATAAGCCTATCTATCAATGCTTCAGCTATACCAAGAGAGGGCATACTAGAAGAATGAGTTAATAAATGATGTACAGAAATATTTTTTTCCCACTTGATAGGCAAATGGTCTTGTATATGGTCGTTCAGGTCTAATTTATTTTTTTCTACCATCTGTAATATCGCTAAAGCTGTAAAAGACTTAGTACATGATCCTATGCCGTACATGGTTTCAGCTGTAGCCGGAGAATTATTTTTCAAATCCTTTGAACCAAAACCATCGGAATAGATGATATTTTGATCCTTAACAATACCGATGCTCAATCCAGGAACTTTTGTTTCTGTCATCCAATCTGTTATAAATCCTTCTATATCCTCTTTCTTTGTTGTGGATATCTCAGACATACTATCAACATTTTTTAAACATGTCATCGCCCTTAATAAAATTATAACTTGTATCGGTCTTCGATATCTTTATAGTCATTATATCCTAGGTCACTTTCCAGTTCTTCTAAATTTTTATTATTTTTTATTTTGCTTTTTCTTTGATTTTTCCATGTGATCTTATCGATAATAAGTATCAGTAATATAGCTATAACTATAGTTAACCACCAGAATTCTCTGATATTCACTATTTCTGATCGTAATTCAACAGTAACGCTCTCCACTGCTTTGTTCCCTGCTTCATCCCAAGCCCTTATCTCTATAGTGTATTCACCACTTTCCAGGTCTTCAAAAGTGTAGTTCTCAATATTATATAGGTTGGTCCAATGTTCTCCTTCTATGCGTATCTCGTAGTGGGATATGTTGGTTATATTATCATATCCACTCCATTTCACATCTAATGAATCCCCATATATTGTTTCTGAATCCTGGGGTTTGTCTATCTCCAATATAGGTGGAGTAGTGTCTACAGTAAAAGTTACATTCTGTCTTTTAATCACTTCGCCATCGAAGAGGGCTCGCAATTTAACAAAGTGTCTACCATCAGATAGATTTTCGAAAGTTTTCTGAGTATCTAGACCTAGATTTTCCCATTCTTGTTCGTTCTTCCTGATTTCAAAATGATGGATATCATGTGCTATAGATGTATTTCTCCAACTGATCGTCATTTTGTCACTATGTGTTATTGCATCATCCATTGGTGACATTATATCTATTTTGGGTGTCCACTCGATCCTTACACTGTCATGCGAAGAAAAACCTACCTCATCTCTAGCTCTTAATCTTATTGTATATTCACCTGGGTCTATATTATCGATCACATACGTTGTTTTGTTTTTATCGATCATATCCCAACGACCGTCATCTATCCTAATTTCATGTGTTTTTGCGTTCTCTGATTCCCAGTTTATATGTATCTTAGAGTTATTTATTATTTCATCTTCTTGAGGAGAGGTGATATTGATATCTACTGTTTTTACTTCAAAACTGACGTTATCTTTAAAGTAATTCTCATCTTCACAGGTCGCTTTAAC
Organism: uncultured Thermoplasmata archaeon; assembly: GCA_964602715.1. GTDB lineage: Archaea > Thermoplasmatota > Thermoplasmata > Halarchaeoplasmatales > Halarchaeoplasmataceae > Natronoplasma. The sequence continues at coordinate 3,584 of CAZRSB010000037.1, forward strand.
ATGGAATATATAATCACCATCGTCTATATCTGAAAAGTCATAGCTATGTTCTGGACCCACCTCTGTCCATTCTTCATATTCACTCGAATAATTTTTACCCTCAATTTTGATTTCATTATAGTCTTCGTTATGTGATTCCCACCTAGCAGTGAAAAATGATCTTCTGATTATTTCATTTTGTTCTGGGTTGGTTATATTAACATGTACGCCAGTTTCTACAGTAAAACTTATGTTATTAGTTTGTGAACCAACATCATCTTCTCCTTTTACTTCGATGAAATGTTCTCCATCTTCAAGGTCTTCGAAGGTAAATTTCTCATCTTCTCCCACTTCCTTCCAATCTTCGCTATTTAATCTTATTTGATAGTTTACTTCTCCCGAAGCTCCTTTAGAAGACCATCTAGCAGTAACTTCAGAGGAGAATACCATTTCATCTTCAGTTGGATTTATGATTTGAATAGTAAAGTCATCCACCGGATCTCTTTTAACAAGTGGAAAATGATCGGAATTATTGTTTCCATCTATCTCATAAGGAGTGTTCCAGACTTTATTTTCTTCTTTCTTATCATGATCTTCATATCGCTTATCATAATCAGCCCAATAATTTCCTTCTGAGTTGGAATCCCAAGAATTTCTCCTATTATCAAAAGCCTGTGATTGATCAAAGTATTCTTCAAATTCATCGTTATAAAATTCATTATGATATATGATATTATCATAACTGTGTGTCAAAAATACACTATATATGTAGTTATTCGAGAACAAGTTGCCCACTATCAGATTTTTTTCTGAGGATACTATATAAATGCCCGGATTGGAATTATTTTCAACTTCGTTTTCTGCTATTGTATTTTTATTTGAATTCACTAGTTGTATGCCGAACGTGTTTTCATATAGGATGTTTCTACGTATATCATTGTTTTTAGAGTTGCTTAATGATATCCCACGCTGTTGCCTTGTAATCTCATTAGACCTGATCATATTATCGTCTGAGAATCCTAACAATATGCTTATACCATCTCCTGTATCCATATCCTGGTTTTCAATTGTAATATTAGAGGAATTAGCCAATATGACCTGTCCAGCTTTTTCTGGAATTGTCCCTTCTTCTTTATCTCTCCAGTAGTAGATAGGCTTTCCGTTGATGGTGTTTTCCTCGTTGATCGAATGGGAGTTCCAATGTTCTTTAGAATCTCCGTCTATGAACAGAGAATTGTCAACCAACTCGTTGTTTCTTATATTCATATTTGAAGAGGAAGCTATGTAGATGCCAAAATTATCGCTCTGAGATATCGTGTTATTAAATATCTCTTCCATCTGGGACGAAGAATACCTTATGCCGCTTCTGTTGCTGTTGACCACCTCATTTTCTCTGATAGTATTAAATCCTGTTCGTCTCATCAGGATGCCTTCATCATTATCTATAATTTTAGAATCTTCGATCAAATTATTTTCCGCCCTGTTTATATGGAGTCCTCTTCTACTGTTAGAAAGTATATTATCGATGAATTCGTTATCTGTTGAATCTTGCATGTATAGACCGTTCAAATGATGGGAAACTTCATTTTTTGAAAAAATATTATATTCTGAATTACTGATATCTAGACCATTATTATTGTTCTTTATTTCGTTAGATTTGATCTCATTTGCAGAAGAATGTTCTAGTTTTATTCCTTCTCCATATATTGGATATATCAATTTTTTAACGGTGTTTTCCATTATAATATTATTTTCCGAATGAGAAAGGGTTATACCTACGTGATTGTTTAACATTATGTTGTCTTTTATTTCAAGTCCTTTAGAATTTCTAACTCTGACTCCGTAGGAATTAAAAGAGAAGACATTTTCCTCGATTGAACCATTGTGTACTTCTCTCATATATAAGCCGTTATTGTCGGCTCGAGTACCTTGTTGGTGACTCGAATTTGTCAACAAATTATCTATTAAAATAAAATGAGAATCTACATTTTCAATATGAATTGAAGTATTTTCTCCTTTAGCATCTATATGATATCCTGAGATTTCATATGGGTCGTCTTCAGTTCCTGATCCCTCCCATCCTTCTTCATATGCTTTTAAGGCCATCTCATAATTATTTCGAATTTTGATTGGATCTCTTTTATCTAGATTTTCTTTATTTATCTTATCTTCCAGTAATATATCAATTGAAGTCTCTTTTTCTTTTATCTCGTGATCGATTCCTTCATTCTCACCTTCACCTAGATTATTTAAGTTATTTACATTTTCTTGATCTTTTTCTTCAGCGTTATACGCAGTTAGAGCAAAATCCTGGTTTGGGTATCCATCGTTATTAGAATCAGCAGGTATGTTAGTTCCTATGACTCTTATTTTATAGGGCCCTTCCTCAGTCTCTACTTGATCGGGGTGGATATACACATTTTGTACATTGTTGACATTATCCCAACCATCTCCTTTAGTATCAAAATCGCTGATCGCATTTGTTCCTTCAACACTCCATCCCCTCTCAAATGAGTTACCTCTATAGGTATCTCCTGACGGCGATACAACTTCTAAATCTAAATTGTTTTTGAGAGTAGGATTGTCACCTGGCATCGCCTCTTTATCGGTCCAACTGAGAGTAATCTTAAGTGGAGCATCCTCCTCATCTGGATTTATCTCGTAGGTGATCTCATCACCTGTTTTTAATAACTGATCTTGATCCTCAACGAAGAAAGGGAGAGGATCTTCTTTTGGATATTCTAATTTAGATATATCTACCATTCCCCACCCTTCATCTTTATTTGGTATAGGTTCTGTGAATCTGTCCTCCTCTTGGATGTCGTGGGCTGTGTTGATCAATAATGATCGAACCATTGCGGGGCTTGGTTCTTCACCAAAATTTTTTTCATACCATTCATAAACTACGGCCGAGGCTCCAGCAACCGCAGGATTAGACATAGATGTTCCTGATTTCCACTCATATGTGGCTCCAGATGTACGTTCAGGGTGACCAAAGGAAAGGACATTCTCACCTGGAGCTACTACATCTGGTTTGATTCTATTGTCTTCTGTCCATCCTCTTGAACTAAAACTAGCTATACTGAATGGATTATCGGTATTTCTTCCTCCATAGTTCCTTCCATCTGGCATGAAACTCTCTGTAGCCCCTATAGTTATTACATTCTTGGCGTTTCCGGGGCTACTGATACTCCCTTCAGAAGGTCCAGAATTCCCCGCTGAAGAAGTTATAATCAGGGGTTCGTTTTCATCGGTCTCACTATTCGCGTCTCTAACAGCGGAATCATATATACTATCATATTCTAAATATTCACCAAAACTTGCAGAACCCCAGGAATTGGTATGCACATCGGCATCGGCTTCCTGTTTTGGTATCTCCAATATTGAATAGGCCTCCTCTTCCTCCAATTGAAAGCTTCCACGATAATTGAATATTTTAGCGGAAAATAACTCGGATCCGTATGCTATACCTTGTCCCATGAGATACGGGGCAAAACCTGGGTATTCGCCTCGTCGACCACTACCTCCATAAGTATGCCCAGCAGCGGATCCGGCAACATGTGTACCGTGGCTGTGTTTATCAGACCAGTCATCTTCATCAAGTTCTCCAAATCCATGTCCTCCGACAACTCTACCAGTAAAATCCGGATGACCGGCATCACCTATTGTTCCATCTCCTATCCCTGTATCGACAACAGCTATAGTAACTCCTTCACCACTATATCCTAATTGATTTATGTAGGAACCATAATCTCCATGTTTTCGGTAAGGTTGGTATGGATCATCATGTTGATCATCCATGATCCATGCTCCACCACCTATAATCTGTGAATTAACTTCAGAATGTAATTCAGGTTTGGGATTGTTGTATAAAAAGTAAACATCGGGTATCTTAGCAATATCTTCTAATTCGTTTCGTGAAGTGGTATTTATAGACAAGAGTTTTTCTTCGAGGCCTATTTTTTGTTGGTACTCAACTTCTGAGATAGAATGGATCTTATCTATACTGTTTTGCTCATATCCGGGAGCTAACCTTACTTTCATTTCTTCTGATTCCAAATTTTCAGGTACTTTAAATCCAGGATGATATATATCGACCCAATCTACGAAAGGGAGTTCTTCTATCTTTTCGACATGTTCTGTACACATCTTCACTACATAAGCGTAATTAGGAACGTAATTGATTATTTCTATCCCGTGCTCTCTAAGAGTTTCTTTCCAATCAGCATGGATAGGACCAAGCATGTGCACCAAGTACAATCCCCGTTCCCTAGAACTATAATCCTCTAATTTTAACTCAGGATCGATAGGAGGTTCATCCTCGAAGATATCAAAGGTGTGTCCTTTAACACTTATTTCTGTTCTATTTGGAAGATCATTTACATTGTAACCTTCTTGTTTCAAATCAGTTATATGATCTTCGATGGTTTCGACCAAAAATTTGTTTCCATCAGAATATTGTTGAATGATATCGAAATTTTCATAGCTTGAAAAATCATTCAATTCTTCTTTAGATATATCTACTAAAACTATTTCTTTTTCTCCTTTTTCATCATCATACAAATGAGATGAATTCGTGGGAACAAAAAGTATAGATATTAATAGAATCGATACGATGATTAGTGTTGTGAATTTGATATTTTCATTATTCATTGGGGGGACCCATGTTTCAGATTATTTTTTTTATCATTATTAATCTTGTTGGTTGGAACTTTATGAAAATATGAATGCATTTCCCAAACATGTATATATCTAGTAAAAGATTAGTAAATACGGTGTAAAATATGGAGAATTCAAACAAAAAGATGGGTTATGGTATAGTTTTTTTGGGAGTTATTCTCTTAACGACTACATTTTTTTTAGGACTATATACTCTTTTAAATCCAGATTTTATAGAGGAATTTTCAGATTTGATAACAACAGAAGGAGATGGTATTGCAGCTTTGGTAGACATGTTGATATACATAATACCAGTTTTACTACTTTTTGTTATGGGAAGTATAGGGGGAAGGATAATTAAACATGGCCTTAATCTGATAAAAATACCAGATCAAACAGGACGAAAGAATTTAGAGAAGAAAAAGGTACCTGCTTCTAGTCAAAAAACAAACAAAAAAAAGGATGTATCTCCACCACCAAGAAGCCCTCCCCGGTTTTATGAAGAATCGAGTTCTCAAGAAAAAATAGAAGAGGAACCCGGAAAAGGGGGAGAAGATGAAGATTAAGATCCTTTAATCACTATTGTTTTTTTGATAATGTTCTATGCCCGTTTCTTCTTCTTTCTCCAAAATTGTTTTTATATCTACATTTCTTGATACATGATTACTTGGACATTCCACGCTGTAGATAGGACACATCTTCTCTGGGTCGTCTTCCCCTTTTATTGTTTCGGAAAAATCCCCAGTTCTCTCAAAGATCGAGATCTCCCTTTCTGTTATCAATCCCTCCAAAAGATCAATAGCGGGATCGATGGTTCTTTTTCCTTCGGGTTTTTCTTTAATTAAATAAACCAGATGAGCTAATGGTCCATAAGGACAAAATTCTAATTTGACACAAGGTTTCTCTTTATTTAATCTCTCCTTTAGATTGGTTTTTTCTTCTTTTTTGATATCTTTTTTAGTTTCCGTTATATTTTCTTTAGAAGGAATTCTTTTACTTTCCATAGGACTATCACCCGTGACAATCTTCTACATCTTAAGACAGCAGATACTGGCGTTTTATTCTTCATTTTATGATACCTTATAACTCTTATTTATTATTATCAAAAACACTTTCTTTAAATGGTATATCTTATAAAAAAAGATTTCATATATCATGGCAAAACTCAAATTAGAGTGCCTTTAACTAAACAACAATGTCAATAAGAACTGTAGATAAGTCAGAGGCTTCAAAATCTCTTCCAAACAACTTTGAACCTTACGTGAAAGAATGGTTCCATGAGAAATTCAATGACTTAAGTCCTCCCCAGAAATACTCTTTCGAACTGATTCATAAGGAAAATAATTCTTTAGTTTGTTCACCTACAGGTTCAGGCAAAACCCTATCGGCGTTTCTATCGATACTAAACGAGCTATTTTTAAAAGGAGATAAAGGAGAACTTAAGAATAAAGTTTATTGCTTGTATATTTCCCCTCTTAGAGCTTTGGGGAATGACATCCAACGTAATCTGAAGGACCCTTTGAAAGGGATAAAAAAGACAGCGGAAATGATGAATATTGAAATGCCTGAAGTAAGAAGCGCTGTAAGAACCGGTGATACCTCTTCAAATGAAAGACAAAAGATGTTAGAAGAAACTCCTCATATTTTAGTAACAACACCTGAAACCTTAGGCATAATACTTAATGCACCTAAATTTAAAGAAAAATTAAAGGATATAAATTACGTGATCGTCGATGAGATACACTCATTGTGTGATAGCAAAAGAGGAGCTCATCTTTCTCTTTCTCTTGAAAGATTACAAAAAATGTGTGAGGAGGAATTTACTAGGATAGGATTATCTGCTACTCAGGCCCCGATAAAAGAAATAGCGAAATTTTTAGTAGGATATGATGAAGATAGATCTCCTAGGCCCTGCAATATAGTAGATGTATCATCCTCTAAAAAGATGGATTTGGAAGTTATTTCTCCAGTAAATGATCTCATTCATACGCCTGCAAATATTGTCAACAAAAAAATGTATGATGAGATCGACAGAATGATAAGAGATCACATAACAACTCTGATATTTACCAACACAAGGAGTGCGACAGAGAGAGTAGTTAACAATCTTAAAAACCTAAACCCTGAATTTTATCAGGGTGAAATAGGGGCCCATCATTCCTCGATGAGTAGAGACAAAAGATTAGAAGTAGAAGAATCATTAAAAAATGGAGATCTAGAGGTAGTTGTCACATCCACCTCTTTAGAATTAGGTATAGATATAGGTTACATAGATTTAGTCTTGCAATTATCCTCTCCCAAAGGAGTTTCTAGAGCGATCCAAAGAATAGGTCGATCAGGTCATAACATAGGAGAATCGGCCAAAGGAAGAGTACTCGTGATGGATAGGGGTGATGCCCTTGAATGTACTGAGATGATGAGATGTGCCAAAGAAGGAGAATTAGATGAAGTGAGAATACCCAAAAACTGTCTTGACGTTCTTTCTCAACATATAGTTGGCATGGCTTGTAATAGGAGATGGAAAGTTGAAGAAGCATTCAAAACCATAAGACGTAGCTATAATTTTAAAGATCTTGATAACGAAGACTACCGAAAGACTCTTAGTTACGTGGCTGGTGAATATGCTTCTCTAGAGGACCAAAGAGTTTACGGTAAGATATGGATGGATAAAGACGAAGATGGGAAAGAAATCTTTGGAAGAAGAGGAAAGATGACTAGAGTCATATATATGACAAATATAGGCACGATACCGGATGAGAGTGCTTACAGGGTTCAAACTAGAAACGGTCGTTTTGTTGGTACATTGGACGAAGAATTCCTCGATAGGTTAACTAAAGGGGATATTTTTGTACATGGCGGTGATACATATGAATTCAGATATACTCGAGGTATGAAAGTATATGTGGACGCGAGACCCGATAAAGTTCCTACAGTACCATCGTGGTTCTCTGAAATGCTACCTCTCTCATTTGATTTAGGTAAGAAAATAGGAGAATTCAATCAGAAAATTTTAGATATGTTTAAAAAAGAAAAGGACCCATATAGATGGATAAAGAAAAATTACTATACCGATGCAAAAACCATTTCTTCGATAGTTTCATATTTGAATGAGCAGTATAAATATGTTGGAACTGTGCCTACTTCTTCTAACATATTGATCGAAAAGAATTTTGAAAAGGATAAAATCAATCTGATCTTTCATACCATCTACGGAAGGAAAGTTAACGACGCTTTATGCCGGATTTTTGCGGATAATGCCTCCGATATATTGACTTCAAATGTTGGTATGGTTGTAGACGATCAAGGGTTCGTATTGATATGTCCTGATAAAGACATCTCTGTAGATGAGCTCATCGAGAAAACAACAAATGCTGACATCAGAGTAGTATTGAAAAGAGCGATCAGGAAGACGGAATTGATGAAAAGGAGATTTAGACACGTAGCCGCAAGAGCACTCATGATACTTCGAAATTACAAGGGAAAAAAGTTGAGTGTCGGTAAGCAACAGATGAAATCTCATTTCTTACTTTCCGCCTGCGAAAAAATCGATAAAGAATTCCCCATCGTTAAAGAGACATATCGAGAGATAATCGAAGATTATATGGATATCGATAACGCTTCTGCAATTATATCAGATTTGGGCAGTGGAGAAAAAAGTTATGAAGTTATAGAAACAGATGTGCCTTCGCCATTCGCTCATAATTTGGTCATACAAAGTCAGGGCGACGTTTTGAAACTCCAAAATAAAAAGGAAAGACTTCAGAACCTCCATCAGAAGGTAATAGAAAGAGTCCAAGGTGAGAGTTGAATGAAAATATTTGGAAGATTCGAGGTAATAGAGAACTATCCTGCTCTTTATTCTAAAGAACTAAAAGCTTTGATCATATCTGATCTCCATCTAGGACTCGAATCACTAATGGCAGATTATGGGGTATATATGCCTAAATTTCAACTCGATATAGTGAAAAATTATTTGAGTGATATAAGTTCTGAAAAAGAAATCAAAAAATTGATCATATGTGGAGACATGAAACACGAATTCTCAGAGACATCATACCATGAGAAGGTCGAGATCGAAGAGTTCATCGAGTTCTCTCAAACATTGGCCGAAGAAATATTTATGGTCAAAGGGAATCATGATAACTATCTTATATATCCATTAAAAAAATTTGATGATGTTTTGTTAGAGGATTATTTCGTTTTTGATGGGATAAATTTCATCCATGGCCATGAAAAAGCTGAAGTTATGAATAGTCCGGATATAGAATATATAATCATGGGTCACGAACATCCAGCATTGACTCTTAGCGATGAGGTAGGTGCCAAAGATAAGATAAGGTGTTTTCTTTTTGGAGAGATGAAGAACGGTAAAAGATTGATCGTTCTTCCGGCCTTTTCTAGACTCGCCCAAGGATCCCAGATGAATAGAGTGAGAGAAAAAGAACTGCTCTCCCCTGTGTTGAAAGATATGATAGAGGTCGGAGATATGAAGGCCATAGGCGTTGATAAAGAAGCCGGTCTTTTTGAATTCCCAGAGATAAAGAAGATGAGATCACTTGGGTGAATTATCTCTTTATTCGATATATCTCTTCTGATATACTGAACTCATCTCCCTTTACATGTCCTAATGAACCGAGATCTTCAAGATTTAACCTGCCGTTTGTGAAGCCATCTTTGTCAGCATCGATATGAACGACCTCTCCGACAAGTAAAACATGATCTCCGATATTGAACTCTCCGTAAAATTTACATTCGATATTAATTGGAGCTTCCTTCACGCCCGGTGCGTCGATCACATTCGATTTCTTCTCAGTCAATCCAATTTTATCGAATTCGCTCTCTTCTCTAGGCAGTGATATCTCTGTCTTCACACCTTCTTTTGCCCAATCTTTTGTTACAGGAACCGCCACAAATTCACCTGTATCTCTGCAGTTTGCAGTAGTATCTCTACTTTCAGCCGCGGCAACACCTATCAGAGGAGGATCAAAGGAAAGTGGTGATACGAAGCTGTAGGGCGCGATATTAGAGTTCCCTTCAGTATCTAACGTAGAGATACATATCGTAGGTCGTGGAGCTATGAATCCAAAATAATCTTGAAGTTTTAGTTTATCAGACATATTTACCAATATATCAAGATAGAAATACCGTACTTATCTTTTCCGCTCTTGATCATTCAATCTGTAATTGTTCTAAAAAGTCCTTGATCTCTGCAGATTCAAGTTTCTCTTTACCTTCTATCAAAAATTCAGATAGGTCCTTTTGTGGATATTCTTTCCCGTATTCTATTGCTTGTAAGATTCTCTCCAACCTGTCGATGTCCCTCGCTATGACTGCCTCTTTTGAATAACCATATTCGAATTCCTTCCAAAGTTCTGTTATATTAAGATCACCTTTGGAAAAGCTAGATATCTTTTGAATGGCTTCCTCTTCTTTGATGAGCTTCTTTTCTTCCGATATCGGATCTTGGGGAGTTATATCCCCGATCTCGCTTTCTGCCAAATCATGTACCAGCAAAAGTTTGACAAGCTTGAAACCGTCTAAGTCGAATTTTTCAGCGATCAATAAAGCCATGAATGCTGCTCTAAATGAATGATCTGCTATAGATTCTGGATCATCTATATCAAGACGTTTCCATCCCTCTCTATCTATTTCTTTCAGTGCCCCTATCATTTTAAACAGTTTCAGGTATCCCTTCATCTTATAACCATATAATAACCATATGAACGATGTATATTTATAAACATTCACATAGTTTAATATCAAAATGTACGATGAACCTCGAGCAAAAAAAAGAGATAGAAGATTCAAAATACTAAGGGAAGAGTTTTGGTGTTTCGGCGAATAAAAATTTTTATATTTCTATGTGGTCTCCCAATTCTAGCATCTTGTTGTAAATACCTTCCTCATCCATTCTTTTCTTTAGACCCTCAGCATCATCAATGTCTTCTTTGGGGTCATAATGGAAAGGGACCACGATGTCTGGTTTCAATCTCTCAAAAGCCTCTAGATAATCATCGTAATAATCAGAGAAGCAAGCCGTAAATATCGCATTGACTTTTTCATCCACTTCAGGGAAATAAGCAGAATCACCAGCATGAAGTAACCCATTTACAAAATAACTCACCGAATCATCAGACCCGTAACAATCACAGTCTAATACCTTGACAACTTCGATTTCATCACCTACCTTTACTATATTTCCTTTTAGGTCAAACTTATCTAACGTTTTCTCAGGTCCATAAAGTTCAGCATCTTTACCGTATTTTCTATAGTCTTCTAGAGAAAAATGATCATCATGTTCATGAGTCAAAAGTATTAGATCTGGTTTTTTTTCTGGCTCAACTTTCAAGTTAGGATCGATTAGTATATGTTTTTCCGAAAAAACTTCAAGGGCCGCATTACCCAACCATCTTACCTTCATTCCTATCACCCATTTCAGTGAAAATATTATAATACCTAGCTAAAAAGCTTTTTGAAATCAAACTATTAAAATAATAAAGAAGAAATGGTTTTTTATCTGATCTAAAAAATCAGCGCTTTCGAATCTTGTAGATCAACAAAGCGATGATCGTTGCTGTGGTTAACAAGATAAAATTAAATCCTGGTATTCCGTCATCATCATCATCTTCCTCTTCATCATCTTCTGGTTCATCTACAGGGTCATCATCGTCTACAGGATCTTCGTCGTCGATTGGATCTTCGTCATCATCGATGAAAACATTGAAGTCTACACTATCTTCAACTCTGTTATCTTCGTCATCAAAAACTCTTAGGTTTATAGTATATTCCCCTTCTTCTAGTTCGTCTAAGGTGTAGGAGTTTGTTATCCCGATGTCTTGCCAGTTTTCTCCACTGACCTGTATTTCATGATGGCTGATGGGATAAGTTCCTTGTTCGGTTTCCCATTCAACTACAACTTCAGTGGAATAGATCGTTTGACCATCAAATGGATGAGTTATATCAAGAACGGGTAGTTCTATCTCTTCGACTATTTCTTGAGTCAGGTAAGGATATCCAACGTTTGTTCTTCCATCGATATCCCAAATTTCCTTAAAACCTGAGTCATCGTTGGGATTATCGACAAAATCCCATGGTTCGTCTAAACCATCGGTCGAAAGGTCAGTAAATGTTGCTACATCTTTCATCTCCTCTGTGGTCTTTGGTGTGCCTCCCATGCTTTCGGATTGTTCAGATGTATCTGAATCCCAAAAAGAATTTTCAACGATTGCATCATCATCTATGAAACCTATCAGTCCGCCTACACTTTCTTCTCCGCTCACTTTTCCTGTACTGTATGCGTTACTGACTGTGTTAAGGTGCCCCTCATTACTTCCTATCAATCCTCCAACGTTTTCGTTACCCGTCACATCTCCGACTGAATATACGTCATTCAGAGTAGCAAGTTCAGCGTTCCATCCGATAAGTCCGCCTACATCCTCTCGGCCTATCACCCGACCGGTAGCATATGAACTCAGCACTTCCACTTCATTAGCAAAACTACCTCTATTGGCTCCAATCAGACCTCCGATCTGAACTCCGTCCTCAGCAATTACATCTCCTGTTGCATAGGATCTCTCGACCGTGCCCATATAATTGTACCCGATCAGTCCTCCAACAGTACCCCAAAGAGAAAATGCATCGATCCCATAAACATCTGCTGTAACGGAAGAGTCCTCAACTATTCCGGCCCAGTTGTATCCTATGAGCCCTCCTACAGTCGATTCTCCTCTAACGTAGCCGCTGATATGGATGTCTTGAACCAAACCTTCGTTGTTCTGTCCTATCAGTCCACCAACATCTCCATAACCGGTTATATCCACGTCTATTAAACTAACATCTCTGATAACTGCTCCTTCTCCAATACGGCCAAAGAGTCCGATATCGGAGGAAGTTCGATTTATGTAAAGGCCAGTTATGCTATGACCTTGTCCATCAAAAGTTCCTGTAAACTCTCCTATATCAAATTCATCTCCAATAGGTAAGAAACCTTCGCCATCGTTCCAATCTCCTGTATCGCTAGCATCGATATCGTTGGCTAAAACATAATCGGCGTTTACATCATCATTGATATTCTGTAGATCATCCGCGGTATTAATCTCGTATAGATTTTCGTTTTGAAGAGTTTCCTCGCTCTCTAGTTCCATAGAAAAAACCATGGTAGAACTTAAAATACCTACGATCAAAACAACTCCTAGCGCTAAAGATATTGGTCTAGTTTTATTTTTCATTTTTATTCACTCCTTTTTGTTGTAAATCAATTTGGAAATAATGATAGCAAAAACTAAAGATAATATTGTAAATCCTGGTATGCCCTCATCATCTTCGTCTTCATCATCTTCATCGTCTACAGGGTCTTCATCGTCTATAGGATCTTCGTCTTCATCGTCTATAGGATCTTCGTCTTCATCGTCTATAGGATCTTCGTCTTCATCATCTATAGGATCTTCATCTTCGTCATCAACTGGATCACCAGTAACGCTTACAGGGATAATAACATCACCAAATCGAACTTCAAATTCTCCACCACCAGCAAATGTGTAATTAAAATAGTCCTGGGATTCACTGTATGGCTCGATATCAATATTAAATATTTCAACTCCATCGAGAGTTACGGGAACACTTCCCTCCTCATCTCCGAAATTAGTGGCCTTGACTCTTATATCGGAAATTTCTAATGGCGCATCACCAGACTGCGGGAATAAATATATCTCGTAATCTCCCGGTATAAATGCCGGTTCATACTCTGGTGCATCAATGGTTCTAAAAACTATGAACTCCTCTATTTCCTCATCAAAAGTAACAACAGCATCAAGTTCAGGTAACAGGATTGTTTCAAGTGGCTGACTTCCTACATGTCCCAAAGCAAAAACATTGTGTCTTTGAGTGTCTATCAGAACGATATTGTTATCTCCTTCGTTTGCTAATGCGATAGTCCTTGCATCTCCACAAATATCCTGATAGTACTTTCTACCGGTACCAACACGATGATTGTGATATGTAAAATCTTCTAAGTTGACAACAAATAGTCTTTCTGCAGCAAGATAGGCAAGTGATCCATCATCGGACACAGACATGGAGTTTACTCTGCGAACAGGTACACTATGAATTATTTTTCTTTCAACAAGGTCAATAATCGTGGTAGAATCACCGATATCACTTCCTACTAGTAGAATGGTGCTGTCAGGATTTATGGCCATAACACTCGGAGATCTAAGAGACAGTTCGATTTCCCAGTCAATTTCTCCAGTATTAAAATCAAATCCCATTACCATCCCTGTAAGGATAAATGTTCCTTGGTCCGTAGTTTCTCGTATTCTTCCTGACAAGATAAGAGTGCCGTCTTTGTGATATACAGTATCACTGAACGATTCAATTTCTGTGTCTATTTCAAATACCTCAATCCCTCCTGTTTCTATATTTAAAGTTGTAATATTGGAAGAAGAAACAAGAACAAGTTCCTCACCAGAAGGAGACATCGTACGAGTAGAGTAGTCTTGAAACATTCTAGGTAATGAGTCAGATGTTAAGTTGATGACCTCTTCCCCTGTAACACTTACTTTTCTGATCCTCCCTTTTTGATCCCCCACATCTGCTCTGTCTGCCTCTAAGATTATTAGTGAGTCATGAGATTTCATCGGTAAAATTTCATAATGGCCAAAAGTATCTACAGGAATTCTTGAGACTTCATCGAGCCTTTCCGGATACCTTGAAGGAGCGTCATCTGTGAATTCGTATGAAACATCATAAATTAGAACTTCATCTCTTATCACTGCATACAACCTCTCACCGTCATGACTTATAAAAGGACTCCTGGGAGTGGTGTAATAAACATCTTCAAGCACGCTCCTTTCTAAAACGGAACCACTTTGGGTGCCATACACACTTAATTCATTATAGGCCAAAGTCATGATGATTTCATCATCCTGCTCAAAACTTACAGGTGTTGAATAATCCATGTCCCCTTCAAAATAGGTAATTACGGAATGGTCAGTCGTATCCAGCATACGTACGTGGCTATAATATGTTAGCACCATCCTGTTACCAGTAGAATCAAAGATAGGAGTACTGGTAGCATCTAGATGTGTAACAAGCTCATAATCGTTATGTATGTCATAGATATATACATCTTGAGTTAAGCTTGTTTGGCCGTAAAGATAAGTTCCATGGGGATGTACCTCTATATTGTTGAATGATCCTCCTCCTATACTGACTTCCGATATTCTAGCCGATCCAAATGTACTTAGACAGACTTTATAGGCATGTCCTGAACGCTGTATAACATATGCCATGCTTCCATTGGGATTTACAGCTACATTGTCTGTCCTCTGGCCAGTCCTTGGATTTTCATCATAAATAATCGACTCGACATGGACAGCATTGAGATCCTCATCAACTTCCACAATATGTAGATACTGTTCTTCGCCTCCCCACGATGATGTTACCAGAAGTACTGGTTCTGTAGGATGATGAACTATGTCTGATATCCAACCATCTAAAGTAACATTAGATACCACTTCCAGGGTGTCCATATCTGCGATGTATACTTTGTAATCGTGAGAACTTTTGATCGCAATATAATTATCCTCTGGACATCCCACGATATTGACATTTTCCCATCCCTCTTCTGTTACACTCTCACGCTTTATGAGAGGGAAGGGATCGTTTTTTTCTTCTACATCATAACTTTCTTCATTTGTCTCTGCTAGAGATAATCCAAAACCGGAAGAAAGGAGAAAAAAAGATATCGCTAACGATAAAAACATCAGATAATTCTTTTTTTTCATGAGAACACACCATAGCAAGATATATTATGATTATAAAAGTATTAATACTTTTCTATGTTTTATCAGTTTTAAAAATAATAGTATTTTTCTTTAAATATACTTTAGGGTGTAGAAAAAATCGAGATTACAATTTTCATGAGCAGTGTTGAGAAGAG
>CAZRSB010000038.1:0-2278 GCA_964602715.1 uncultured Thermoplasmata archaeon
CCATCCGATTTATAATTAGATAAAAATCTAATTAAAACTTTTCGGGATGAAGCCTGATGTAAGGAAAAATTTATAAGATACATACCTGTATGAGATATCCCATTATATATGAAATAGGAATTTTGTAGATTTCTACCATCAAAGCGGGGTAGGATAGCCAGGATATTCCGTCGGGCTCATAACCCGGAGACCAGTGGTTCAAATCCACTCCCCGCTATCTTACAATTTCAAAGCCATTTTTTCTAGGATAAATATTTTCTAGATCAAAACAGCTGCAAGATGATGTTCCGGAAATATTTTAACTCATCACCTCATATTGACGTCACGATGAAGAAGGAAACGAAAGAAGAATACTTAGAAACGCTGTATAAACTCTCTCTAGAAAATGACGAAGATAAAATAAAAACGGGAGAGATCGCTGATGATCTTAATATATCTTCTCCTTCAGTAACCGAAGTTCTTCCGAAACTAGAAAAAAATAATTACATAAAATATCTACCTTATCAAGGAGTTGAGTTGACAGAGAAAGGAAAAAAAGAGGGTTGTAGAATATTAAGAACCCATAGAGTTTTAGAAGTCTTTTTGGATGAATTTTTTGATATACCTGAGGAAGAAATACACAAAAAAGCATGTGAGCTGGAACATATTTTTGATATGAACATGATAGAAAATATAAGTGAAAGATTAAGTGAGCCAAAAACTTGCCCGCACGGTGGGAAAATCCCCTCTTGTAAATCCAATGATTGTCCCGTCAATGAGAAATAAAGGTCTTTAGATCATCAAAAAATAAATAAAGTATATTAATATGTAACATCATGTACGTAACAGATAAGGGAGTGATATAAATGGCAAAAGCTGACGAACTATTAGAAAGATACCTCAAGGTCTATGAAATGAAAGAAGACGCAGATGATCTTTTGGAAGAATTAAAAGAAGAATTTCTAAAAGAAGAGATGGAAGAAATTTTTGAGAAGTGCGATATGGAAGTGAAAACAGGATGGACTAAGGACGAGATGGCTGAAGAGATGTTATCCGAGGATTTTTACGAAAAGGTGGTTACGATTTTGAAACCTAGCGAGGAAAAGAAAGAGGAAAAATCTGAAAAAAGAAAATCAGTATTTTCACCTTCTGAGTTCTTAAAAGGAATCGATTTAGATTTTAGTGAGAAGGATTATATGAAAAAATTCTGGAGAGACCTTCAGAAGGAAGCCGAAACAGGGTTAGAGGACTTTAAAATCAGTCCGGAGAAATACTGGTTAGAGATAGAAAAGATGTGGAAAGAACAATCAGAGATTATCCAGAAAAATATTGAAAGATTGGCAAAAACAAAGATTCCAGAAGATGACGTTGAAAAACTAAAGAATGAATGGAATAAATTCACTCAAGAGATGAGTTTTCACCTCAAAGAGATACCCATCGAGATAGAACTTAAAAAGAATTCTATCAGTGGAATTATCGAAAAACACACCGATGAAAGTAAAGAAATCATGTCCGATTCTGAGAGAGAATTGAGAGAACTCTATCCTCTTTGGTTCGATATGGTCAAAAAAGTTAGAGAGGAATTAGAAGAAGGACGAAATGTACTAGAAAACAAAGAAGAAGAACTCTATGATACTTGGGAAAATTTCTCTAACACCATCTCTGAAGAGCTCGAAGAGCTTTCTGAAGAGTACCCTGCTGCAGATGACTTATTAGACAAATGGAATTTGATATCTAAAAAATTAGATGTGAAAATTTCAAAGGTTCCAGAAAAACACGATCACATCTATAGAGATTTCTGGGAAAGCCTGGGTAAGAAAAGACCAAAATTGGCAAGGAAAATTGAAGAGATAACCGAAAAAACAGAGAAAGATTATATGAATATGATCGAAGACGCACTCGAACCAATCAGAGAAACATATGAACAGATGATCAAACCCGATAAGAAAAAGAAAGATGAGATCAAGGAACTAAAAGAGAGGATCGCCGAACTTGAGAAAAAATTAGACGAAAAATGAGTTACACGTGACAAAATCTTTTTCCTTTTATTCTCCTTCTATTTTAGGTAGGGGATCTTTAATTTTTCACTTTTCAAAAAAATAGTTGACAAAAGTGCACTAGCTACCACATATGTGATCAATTTATATCTATCAAAGATGTGTAGTTTTTCTATTTTCATTTCTTCATCGCGGTTCTCTTCTGGTTCTTGACGATGATCTAATCCACTATAATCTAAATCCCCATCTCCTATTTTAACAGTATAGTCCTCAGTCTCACCATAATTCTGATCTTCGCATGG
>CAZRSB010000038.1:2378-18784 GCA_964602715.1 uncultured Thermoplasmata archaeon
ATTCATCGTTACAGATAGTTCATAGGTCTCTCCAGGTTCGACCGGATCGGACACGCTGTCTGTATGATCTGCGTAACCTCCGTCATCGCCAGAGTCTCTATCTATTCCATTGAACTTGACATTGGTTATATATTCATAATTGGTATTGCCACCTTCCACTTCACAATATTCAGGTTCTTTTATCATTATCTGAGATACTACTGAGCCGGTCTCTCCATTGTTATCAATCACTGTTAAATTTACATCATATATCCCTTTCTCTTCAAAAGAGTGATTGGGGTTTTGTTCTGTACTTGTTGTGCCGTCATCAAAGTCCCAATACCAGTCAATTATTTCGCCTTCAGAAGATGAAGAGGTATCATGAAATTGTACAGTCTCTCCTTCTTTTGGAAGTAATGGTTCGTGATCAAAATCCACACTTAAAGGTCCTTGGTCAATTTCGTTGAAGCTGCCAGTCATAGCTAAAGCATAAGGTTGTGGTCCTTCCGGTACATTTCCAGCTATGACTTCTACTTCCCATTCTCCTGGTTCTGGTTCTAATCTAAGTACGTTCTGAGTAGGATTCAAATCATCATATTCTCCGCCTGTACTGGACTGACCTGGATTCGTTCCTTCAAAAACGTTTCCTTTGTATTCCTCTCCAGTTGGTGATTCAACTCTGAGATTTAGATCGTTAACTAGAACATTGCTTGCTCCTGGAGTCCCCGGATAATCAGTATATGCTAAGGATACTTCTAGAGGTTCAGAAGAATCTTCAACATGAAGGGTGTGTGTATCTGACTCTCCTGTGAATAAACCGATGATATCATCATGAACTTTAAGATTTCTTTGATCACCCTCAAATTCTAAAGCGTTATCCAGAGTGACTCTACCGAATCCCTGATCATTGTTTGGAAATTCATTCGAATTAGCGTAAGTTCCTTCTCCAGTTATTTCTTCTGCACTGTTCACGAGCACAGATTTAACTAAAGCAGCAGAGGGGTTCTCTATTCCTCCACCAGGATAGTGACCATCTTCAAAATATTCTCTCACGAGAGTAGCTGCTCCAGCGACTGCAGGGCATGACATACTTGTCCCTCTCTTATCGGTATAACTATTGTGATAAGTATCAGGGTCTCCATCTGATTCGGCGGACACGATATCTAATCCCTCATAATATCCTACAGATCCCTGGCCAGGAGCGACCACTTCCGGCTTTAGTCTTCCATCGTCGGTTGGACCTCTAGAACTGAAGGAAGCCATATCATTTTGGGAAACTTCTCTATCACCAACACCTGAAGCTCCGACTGAAAGAACATTTTTGGCAGTGGCAGGACTAGCTATTGTATTTTCCCCATCACCAGAGTTGCCTGCCGCATACAATATAAGCATATCTTTGTTGTCCCACATAAATTCATCTACAACTGCTGCGTCACTAGTGTAATAACTATCCAGTGAACCCCAGCTGTTCGAATGTATCCGGGCTCCGTCTTCGTATGCCACTTCAAAAATATCGGATATAGGTGAGGGTAGCTGAAGACCGCCTGAATCCGTACCTATATCATACTTTGACAAACGAGCATTTTTGGCTACACCTTCATATGGTTGTGAATCTCCAACGATCTCATCGTTACCTGCAATAGTACCTGAAACATGAGTCCCATGACCGTGGCCGTCAAAATCACCCGCAAATTCGACATATGTCTCTATTTTTCTATGATCTGGACCTATCGGATTGTCATCTGGGTCTCTAAATTGTGCATGGGTGTAGTCTATCCCTGTATCCGCGACACCAACCATCTGACCTTCCCCAGTTATGCCTTGATCCCATATAGACCTGATCTCAGGTTCTCCTGACTGCACAGTCCATTGTGCATCATGGTTCATTAACTCCACTTCTCTATGAACTTCTATCCATTGAACACCTTCAACTTCGGCTATCAAATCAACATGGTCCATATCAGCTTCCATCCTGACTCTTTGTCCACCATAATCGTAAATATCTCCGAAGGCATCGAGTTCTGGAATAATCTTTTCTAGTTCCTCATAAACAACGATATTGAGATTTTCTTTACCTTCTATTTCATCTAATTCAGGACATACCCTGTATTCGGTCTTAAATTCTCCGACCCATTGTACAAAATCTTTTTCCTCCATCCCTTCTAATTTATCTGCACTGAGATCCATCAAGTAAGTGTTTTCTGGAAAATATCCATGAATATCTCCAGTTGAAGCAAGTTCATCTCTCCATTCTGATTTGATCGGACCAATAGATTGGACTAGATATAAACCATCATAATCTTCATATGAACTATGGGTTTGAGGTCTACTGCTAGTATCAATTGTTTCTCTCTGCAAACGAACTTCATTTAGATTAGTGTTCAAAGTTGGTAACTGATACTCATTAGTGGTATGATAGTCGATTTGAGATGATTTTATCAGATAAAATGATTCATATTCTTCTATTACTTGATAGCTAGAGTGCTCTAAAAAAGAATCGTCTTCTGTTTTGTAAACCAACTCATAGGTCGTTTCTCCGACTTCATTGTTTGTTTGAAAAGAATCGCATGTATAAATCGGAAGCAAGGTAGTAGAGATCAAAAACATTGCCAAAATCAAACAAAAAAGGCCCGTGAGTTTCTTCGATGACTTCATCTTTATTTTCATCTGAATTTCACTTCAAAGGTTACGTTGTAAAAAGATTTATTTAAATGTATCTACCATTTACTCATGAGACTATTTAAATAAAGACAAGTTCTCTAAAAAAGAATAATAGGCTTATGACTCTTCAGCATATAGTTTACTTCCCTCTCTGATATAAAGTTATTGTATGTTTAACAACTTTTGGCATATTTGAATATTTTCTACATCATATCTGAAAGATTGATTAAGCATAGTAACATCTATATAGATTTAATTCCACGTCTTTTTAAAAATAGAATTGTGATCTTACCTGATTTTTAGATGATTCCGATAAGTTTTACCAGTATTATAAAATATTACTCTAAAAGAGATATGGTTAAGCGCTTTTATAAATTTATATGTCCCTTCAATAGCATTCATTTTTATATTTGTAATATAGTTTAGTTAGATTTATATAGTTGATAAGCATTACTATAGTTTAGGTGAAAAAACTATGAAACAATATATATTTAGTGTACTAGTTGCGAGTTTCATCGTGATTGGTACATTTGGGATTGGTGCAACAGTGATGTACAGTGCCTCTGAAGAAGCAGGGGACAGTGAAACTTATATCGATACCAACGAAGAAACGGTGATAGAAACAGAAAGATGTGAATTTGATGGAGAGATTAGAGTCTTCAAATTCCATGATGTGGAAGAAACGGGAACATATGAACCTGAAGATGGAGACATGCCACTAGCAGACTGGCACTTCACGCTACGTCAGCAAACTCCTCCCCAAACGGGACCTGGTGGCGGTGGCGCTACATGGCATGAAATAGGAGAAGGATATACCCAGAGTGATGGCTACCTAATATTTTCTGAAGAGTACGAAAACATGGAACTAGTATGTTCGGAAGGATGGCCACAGGGTCATTTCAAATTCGAGGTCAGTGAGACAGTGGAAGATGGCTGGTACTTCACAGGTGGCGAGGTAGTAGAGGGAAGCAGTCACGATGGATCTTTCTTTGAAACAGCGATTTCATTCCAAGTAGATGTC
Organism: uncultured Thermoplasmata archaeon; assembly: GCA_964602715.1. Lineage (GTDB taxonomy): Archaea > Thermoplasmatota > Thermoplasmata > Halarchaeoplasmatales > Halarchaeoplasmataceae > Natronoplasma. The sequence goes on from CAZRSB010000038.1 coordinate 6,040, forward strand.
AGCGAATCAGTTGAAATCCATTTTGGAAACTCGAGAGACGGAGATTTCTTTGAGGATTGCTACGACATAACTGTTTTCAGCTACTACGACGTGGTTGGAGATGGGGAATACGATCCAGGTGCAGGTGATTACGGACTTGATGGTTGGCACATCGAGCTATATATGAAAGTAGATGGGGAATGGTCATGGCAAGCCGAGGATTGGACAAATACTGATGGATATGTTTTCTTCGATTGTATGCCTATTGATGAAAATTTCCAAGTGAGACAATATCTACCTGAAGGATGGTATAATACAGAAGCTAGAGCGTTTCCAACACCACAGGGTACCCTTTTAGACTATGACATCGACGTAGCTAACGGTATGTACGTGGACGTGTCCTTCTACCTTAATACACCTAGAACAGCTAGATTCGGGAATAGAGAATTAGAAGAAGAATACGGTAATATAACTATCTACAAGTTCTACGACTCCAGCTATGATGGCGATCATACAGGAGAAGAATTGATCGATGGGTTCAAATTCCAATTGTGGACTGCTACGGGTGAAGGTGAAGCTGATGAGAAGATAGGAGATCCTGTAGAAACAACTGATGGAACTTATACTTTCGAAGACCTAGAAGAAGGCTACTATATAGTCGAAGAACTAGATGGTTACTTCGGAGAGGACGATGATTGCTGCTGGTTCCCAACAACCGAAATTTTCCAATTCGTATCTGTAGAATCGGGTGAAGAATACAACTTGTACTTTGGAAACGTTCACGGAGGTAACATCACCGGTATGAAGTTCTTGTCAATCGATGGTGACGAGGAATTCCAAGTAGGATGGGACAAGCCATTGGCTGGTTGGGATATCCACTTGTACGAAGCGATCGAAGTTGAACCTGACCTAAGAGCCGAAATTATCCCAGAAGAACCGTGGTTTGAACAAGGAGAACGTTTAGATACTGAGACAACCAACAGTCTGGGCGAATACAAGTTTGAGTGCATACCTCCTGGATACTACTTTGTGAAAGAAGAGATGTACGAAGGATGGTATAATGTGAGTCCACAAAAACAGCTAGTCCATGTTTATCCATGTGAGACTACCGAAGACGTTGATTTCGCTAACTGCATGTACAAGGATATCTACGGTATAAAATTCTACGATATGAGCATGAGTGGTACTTTTGAACCCGAAGCAGGAGACTATCTAATAGAAGGATGGGAAATCAGACTACTAGATGATGAAGGAGATGTTCTACAGACTACACATACGCTTGCAAATGGATACTACTTCTTTGATGGTCTAACAGTAGGAACCTACTACGTAGAAGAAGCTGTACCAGAAGGATATGATCCGGAAGGATGGGTAAGAACAACCCCAGAAGAACATCCTGTAAGAGTTGAATTGAACTGCTGCAGCCCGAAAACCATAATCAACTTCGGAAATTACGAGAGACCAGAGATCACAATCAGAAAATTCTACGATGCCAACATGAGCGGTGAATTCGAAGAAGGAGATCACATCTTGTGGGAAGATATGTTTGCCTTTAATGTAGAAAAAGATGGTATTTTCTATGATGCTTTCGAGGTGTTTGGAGAATGGAATTTCTATGTTGACGCAGAAAGTAACTACAGTGTGGAAGAAATACTACCTGCCGGATGGTACCCCACTACAGATCTGATCCAATATACTGATGAGCCATTAGGACCTGGAGAAAACTGGTTAGTTGAATTCGGTAACGTTCGTTTAGGACATATAGAAGTGTTCAAGTTCCACGACTTGAATGTGACCGGTGAATACGATGATGGTGACTATGGTCTAGGAGGATGGAGATTCAATTTGTGGAATACCACTATGGACAACGGATCCCCAATACCTGACGAAGAAATAGCTACGAATACTACTGACGAAGATGGCTATGCTATGTTCTATGAACTAGAACCTGGATGGTATATGGTCGAAGAGATAGGCAAAGTCGGCTGGGAAGCAACTACAGAGGTTTTCGTTTTTGTAGAGGTACCACTAGAAGAAACGATAACTGTTAAATTCGGTAATGTAGAACTAGGTGAAATAACGGTCTTCAAATACCATGATTGTGACGTAACCGGCGAATATACTGAAGACTTAAATGCCCCATTAGGAAGGTGGAACATAACACTACATAATGAGGCAAACGAGCTAGTTGGCTATGGATATACTGATGGAAACGGTGAGATAACTTTCGAAGGACTACTACCAGGTGAATACTACGTTGATGAACATCTATGGGACTGCTGGATGAACACTACAGAGCTTCCAGTATCAGTCACTCTTGGAGCAGGTGGTGAAGAAAGAGTAGAAATAGGTAATGCGCAATACGGTTGGATATCTGGATACAAATACTGTGGTTATGAAGGTTATGTAGGAGAACCTATACCTGGATGGGAGATTTACCTCTATGTAGATGACGAACGAATCGAAACAATAAGCACAGATGATTACGGATATTACGAATTTACGTGTTTAGAACCAGGCACTTATACTGTAAGAGAAGAAGTACCAGAGGATTGGTACAACTACAGTCCGGACAACGTAACTGTTTACGTTGGACTTGAGGATCACCATGAAATCGACTTCTACAATTACAGACACGCTGACATATGGGGATTGAAATTCTGCGACTTCAACATGAACGAAGAGTTCGAGATAGGTATCGATGCACCACTATGTGGTTGGACTATAGAACTTTACCAAGTTATGGACGGCGAAACAGAACTATACAGAACCACCACAACGGACAACCATGGTATTTACTACTTTGATGACGTTGCTCCTGGACACTATTTGGTTAGCGAAGTAATCAAAGAATGTGGATGGGTGAATACAACCGCCTATGAAGTACCTGTGCACGTCACTGGATGTATAGAAGATATCAGGGTAGACTTTGGAAACTACAAACCAAGTGATATAACAGTATTCATCTATGATTCTGAGATGGAAGAACCAGTAGAAGGAGTTTATCTAGAGCTTTGGGAAGCTGATGAGTTCGGAGTAAGGATTGGTGATGGTCCAATGAAAACAGGAACAACTGGTTACCACGGCTACTATGTCTTCTGTCAACTCGATCCAGGGTACTACATCGTAGAAATTGCAGATGGTTACTACTATGAATTCGTCATGTTGAGATGCTGCAGTGAATGGGTCGAATTTGAATACAATGGTTACACAGAAACAGGAAACGAAGATCCCGTAGGAGCGACCTACGCCAAGTTCGAGTAAACACAGGATAACTTCAAAAACAAACCCTTTTCCTTTTATTTTTTAAGAAAATATAATGTAGAAAAGTTTTTCTACTTTGACTTTTATATACCTTATTTGCGGGGGTATTCGTGAAAGAAATAGAGATTAAAGAATTGGATTTAGAATCATTGAAAAAGATAGATTGTCTTTGTATTCCTAAAGAAGAATTGAATGATCCTGTTTATATTGAAGGTAGGCACCTTTGGAAAGAATGGATAGTGGAAAATTTAAAAAAGTATGATTCAGTAGGAAAAATAGCGTCACTCGATTCTGATATTTTAGGATACATACAATACATACCTAAGCCTATTCAATCAGTCGTTGAGATCAAATGTATATATGCAAGTAAAGACGAAAGAAAAGAATGGATAAAAGAAAGGCTACTAAAGACAACTATCGAAGAGTTCGAAAAAACAAAACCTTATTTCGATGACGAGAAAGCCAAAGCCCTAGTTGTATATCCATATCCTGTTCCTAAAGGACGAGATGAAGGGGATTTTTTCATGAAAAATGATTTCAAAGTTTCATCTAAAGACAAAAATCTACTTTTCTTCCCATTAAAAGAAAACTTTGAGCCGGTATCCGAAAAATTGGAGAGCCGAATTCAACCAGAAAGCAGGAACAAAGCTCTGATATACTGCAATGCATCTTGTCCCTATTGTGTAAAAGAGATGACTGATGCTCTACAACTTATTCGAGAGGTCGATACTGATATCCCTGTAAAAATAATAGTGCCTTTTGAAAAAACAGAAAGATTGAATGAAAGTTTTTCCATGCCTACTTCAGTAGTCATAAATGACGAATTGATCAGATTTCCTTTATTGGATGATGAGAACTTTCTAAAAAAATTAAAAGATAAATTAGATTTGAAGAAACTAGAAGAAGAGGATATGAAAATCTTAGAGATGAATGACGAGTTGAGAAAAAAATAGGAAATATATGAGCAAATCTTTGATATATATCACTTGAAAGCATCGGCATCTGGATCAGCGAGAACAGAATAAATAGATTTTTCTTTCACAGTTCTTTTGATATCTCTCATCAGTTTAGATCTGATCCATCGTCCTTCCTCTTCCTCAAGTTCTTTATCCTCAAAAAGTGGAGATATACCTATCATACCTAAAAAGTCCACCTTATTTTCGTTTTTGATCTTTTGTTCCGTCTTTTTTACTAAGTCTCTGAATTGATAGGCAGTGAAAGCTCTCGCTACATATATACGATCTAATACCTTCTCTTTTTTGAAACCTCTATTTTTACTTTCTTTTACCATGAAATAAGGATTTATAGTACTGCTTCCATCCAAAATGATAGCACACATGTCTTCTGAACCCACTAATTGTACAGCTAAAGAAGAAACAAACTCATGACTGTTCCCCTCTATTATCTTCAACTCGCCCTCTTTTAAGAGATAGTTTTTTTCCATTTTAACCAAAAGATCGATGAAAAAGTATTTGTAATTTCCAAGAGGGGGGATCAGTGAAAGTGAGTTAAAGCCAAGCATTTTATATCTATAGTTTCATGAGTTGATAGAGTCACTAATATATATATTCACATTCAATATGATGGTGTGTCCATGCAACCGATCTGGAAGGAAAGAATATTGAGACATGATAAAACGTTAGTTATAGCCGACCTTCACATAGGTTATGAAAGAGAGTTAGAAAAAAAGGGAATAAATGTTCCCTCTCAGTCTCAGGATATGATAGACGATGTATTTAGATTATTGAAGGATTTTGACGCTGAAAAGCTAGTTATAAATGGAGATTTTAAACATAATATACCTAAATCAAGCTGGCAAGAGTACCAAGAGATTCCAAGGGCTGTAGATCAATGGTTCAAAGTCGTGGACGAGATACACTTTCTTCCAGGAAACCATGACGGTGGTATAGACAGATATTTACCCTCCGATGTGATCATTCATGACTCATCTGGGACCGTGATCGAAGGCTATGGATTTTTTCATGGACATGCTAACCCTTCAAAGAAAGTGTTGGAATGTGAAAATCTGATAATAGCACATAGTCATCCCACAGTGTCTTTTCAAGACTCTCTAGATAGAAAGGAAAAAAAGGAATGTTGGATCAAGCTACAATATAAAAATGAATATGGAGAGGGAAAAGCAATAGTGATGCCTCACCTAAATCCTTTATTGGGCGGAGTAAGTGTCAACGAAGATGGTTATTTAGGACCTTTTTTGAAAAACTCCCGTATCTACGACGAAAAGATATATCTGTTGGACGGAACATATCTTGGGAAAACAAAAAATATCTAACAATGGTAGCTTTTATCTGATACAACCTTCACGAGTACGGCTAAGCAGACCCTAGAAGAAATCAATCCCAAACTTCTTCCAGCGATACCCCCTTTTATAGATATGTTATAATCAACATTATGGTTCTCAGCCGTATTCAAAGCATGTCCTATAGACATCCCTAAATCGATCAAAGCAAAGGAACAATTCGGTCCAACGAACATACTTTCGGTCTCTTCAGAATCTGAAAATTCGTCACAACTAGAAAAACCACATGCTTCACAATCGATATTCAAAGGGGGATGGTCTTCTAAACCTATCAACAATATTTCATCCGAACTATTTACGAGCTCACCTTCATCACTATAAGTGTCATCATTGTAATCATCAGAGAGTTGAAATAGTTCCTCCGCTAGCATCTCTTTTTCACTTTCTTCCAACGCCATGACCTCTAAATGATCTCCCTCTGACTTGGGCGAAATTTTAGCTGAGATGATCATCAAATCGGAAACTATTTTTGTGATTCTTTTCTTTTTCAAATTACCCACTGTTTAAAGATGAAAGAGGTGTGTTATTAAGTTTTTCAGCTAGACCTCAAAATTTTTTGTAAAAAGGGTCAAAAAAGCCAATATACCTCCTAAAAATGCAACAAATCCTGCTAAAGCACCTACGATCCCACCCAAAGCGATAAGTACAATTGCAAATATAAAGGTCAGAATTGACCAACGTTTTTTGTCGGATTCTATTCTATAGAAGGATAGCAACAGAGCAAATCCAAATATGACGTTGATGATGAAATAAAATACTTCGTTCGGTCGAAAATGTTCTATGATCCTCAGTAGAAAATGGAGAGTTCCTATACCGATAGAGATGTATCCTGCGATAACAATCAGTATGGAGTAAAGTGGAAGTCTTTCTAATTCATCAAAGGATTTAGGGGTGTCTCCCCATATCTCTTCTATGATCTCAAAATTCTCATCCATCACTTTATTCATTGTCTAGACATATTTAATTTTATCCTAAATGTAAAAGTTTTTTCATGTACAGATCATCCAACAAATCGTACCTATATCTTAATCAAAAGTTCACCTTCAAACTTTGTCATCGACTTTTAAAACACCCTAAATACTAAATATTCTAACGATTTATAGTATATTTAATGGAACTGAGACTGTTAGAGTTCCAACTTATTGAAATTAACGAGTCCATCATCAAAAGATACAGTAAAACTAAGAGATTGAAGAGCTTCAATCACCGAACTGATACACATCATGACTATATCAAGCTTGACCACCTAAAGAGAAGATCACTTGAAAATGTTAAAAAGGTGGACAAAAAACTACAGACTCATCCATATTTTTTGAAATCAAAGACCATAAGAGAGAAGGTAGGTAGAGAACTGTACATCCAGAGTGAATACAGCGATAAATGGAACACCTATCAAGACACTAACCGTTTGAATTTATCTAGATTTTTAAAAGATATGCTGCCATTTATCGATAAAGAAACTATAACGCGGCTCAAACATGGGAAGTACTTCAGATCCATTGTAGACGGCTTGATAAGAAATCAAGCACTTCTGGATATGGCTCATACTCCCAATGGTTATGCTGTAGTTAATCCCCAAAAAACCCGAGAATTTTATACGGAACCAGTGATCAAGGATCTGAACAAAAAGTTTGAAAAAGAAAAATTGATTGACCTTACAAAAGATAAGGAATGGGTGAATGAAGTACTTGGCGAAAAAAGGAGATCGTCCTCCATTCAAAAACGATGGGGAAAGACCAAGTATCGTGGGAGCTCAAAAGTATTCCGAACACATTCCCATATCTACAAGTATTCAGATCTCTATTGAACCCGTCATGACTAAACTTTTTCTATTCCAAGTACTCAGTATCTAAAATGATCTCAGATTTCATGCTCTTGGATATCAAGCAGTTATCTTTTGCCAATTTTAATGCTCTTTCTATCTTCTTTCTCTCTTCTTCAGTTTTTAACTTTATTTTCGGTTTTATTGTTATTTTAGTTATCATACTTCCTTCATCTGTTTCATCTAATATTCCTGTAGTTTTAAGTTCAAAATCTTCTAACTCCAATCTCATCTTTTCGAGCGTAGATTTTAAAGTTATGGAATAACACATCGCTAAAGAACCAACAAAAGCGTCTTCAGGATTCATCATTCCTTCAGCTCCACCGAATTCAACAGGTTTATGGAAACCACAGGTATAGCCACAGTCCATCTTTATATCGCCATGTTTATCTCCTTCATCGCTCCATCGGATCGTAGATCTATATTTATGGGACATGGTTTTGTGTAAAAAGAACAAAAATATAAATTTTATCATGTCTATGCGTAGATCACAGTATTAGACAGATAAGATAAGGATACTACACTTTTCCTCCTAATCGATCTTCTCAGCTATCTTCAATGCTTTTAGAGCACTCCTCTCCTTATCTTTTATCTCAAGCATCAAATCAAAATCATGATCTTTAGTTTTTTCCAAAAACTTTTCAAACTCTGCTTCTTTCAGGGTTTCTGCATGCTTGCCCTCTTTTTCCTCAGGATCTTGCTCGCTGTAATCGACCATCATCTTCCCATCCTTCTTTGACCATGTATCACTCACATCGGATAGGATCTCTTGGAAAGTTTCACCCTGATTTTTGATTTTATGATGTAGGTAATCAGCAACGACGGGCACACCTGTCTTTTCAGCAATATTCAAACAGTTAGAGAGAGAATAAGATCTTTCGTCGTTTTCTATCACCAATCTGTTCGTGATACGATCATCTAACTCTAGATATCTATCAGCAAATCTTTCCATGCTTTTTTCTTTATCATCATAAACACCTCCTACGTGCAGCTGTATCTTGGCCTTTCCGTTCAATCCAAGGCTTTCTAAGACTTCAGCATGATATCTTAGTTCTTCTACACTGTTTTGATACACTTCCTCTTTTTTGGAATTCAAAACTATGAACTGATCTGGGTGCATATTGATGCGGATATCATTTTCCTGTATGATCCTCCCTATTTTCCCAAATTCTTTCTCGAAATGATCGCTCCAATCGAATTCGTTCACTTCATGGGAAGCGAAAGGTACCAAGTCAGAAGTGATCCTGAAGAAGTAAAGGTCTCTTTCTATATTGAATTTCAGCATCTTTTGGAGACATTCTAGATTCTTTTCTACTGTCTCGATCAGCCTTTCCTCTGAATAAGATTTCAGTCTGAAAGTCCTGTTACCTTTGCAGCGTAAAGACCGGTTTATGCAGGGATATCCTATCTTCATGGGGTAAGAATGATAGGAAGGTATAAAATATCAATGCTTAGAAAACCATCCTTGATTAAGGTGTTAAATTCTATAATTATAAATATGTGGAAAACCATCATTCTTACTTAGAAGCTCTTTTACCGCGCTTCTACAAAAGGATTGAACCAAAATGTCAATAGAGACGCTACTAGTCGATGATGAAAAAGCGTTATTGGAACAAGCCGAGATTTTCCTAGATAAGATTGGCGATGAAATAAATATCCATCCCACCACCTCTGCCAGAAAAGCTTTAGGTCTGATGGATGAAGAAAATTTTGATATTATAGTTTCAGACCACCAGATGCCTGAGATGAATGGATTGGAACTATTAGATTTCGTTAGGAACAAAAGGGACAGTGATATCCCCTTCATCATTTTTACAGGAAAAGGTCGAGAAGATGTAGCGATGGAAGCTTTGAATTTGGGTGCGGATCGATACCTTCACAAAGGTGGTGATCCTAAAACTCAGTACGGTGTACTCAAACAGGCGATCATTCAAGAAGTACTGCACTTTAAAGCAGAGGTCGCACTTCGTGAAAGCGAGGAGAAGTATAGGAATCTGTTCAATGACGCCCCTGTCGGGATCATATATTATGATAAGAGCGGAATAATAATAGAGTGCAACGAAAAATTCGATGAATTTATGAGCTCCTCTAAAGAAGCATTGATCGACCTGAATATGATAGATGAGTTGGAAAATGAGGAGGTCATCGAAGGTGTCAGATCCTCTTTAGAAAATGGAAAAGGATATTTTGAAGGATGGTATACTTCAATAACTGGTGGTGAAAAGAGGTACGGCAGAGCGCTATTTAAGGGATTGAAGGATAGAAATGGGGAGATAGAGAGGGGTATTTGTATTGTAGAAGACATTACCGATAAAAAAGAAGCAGAAGAAAAATTAAAAGAAAGCGAAAAAAAGTATAGAAGGATAATCGAACAGATGGACGACGTTTACTACCGAACTGATATGGAAGGAAAACTCGTTGAGGTTAGTCCGCATGGAGAAGAGCTTTTAGGTTTTGAAGAAGATAAAATGATAGGTAAAAAAGTCACTACATTTTATTCTAATAAAAATGATAGGGCGGAATTTTTGGAGATATTGAAAAAAAATAACAGGGTCAAAAATTTTGAAACAGTGCTGGAAAGTAAAGACGAAAAGGCCATCCAAGTTTTGATAAATAGTCATTATGTAGAAGGTCAAGACGGTGAACCCGAAGGAATCGAAGGTATAATCTCAGATATCACTGAAATGAAAAAGACAAAGAAAAAACTCGAAAATAGAAATGAGAAGATAAAGAGTTTGCACGACAAAGCTATGGAATTTGAGAAATTAGAAAGTGAAGATGATATCTGTGAGTTGGTGGTAGAGGCTTCTGAGAAAATTCTAGGTTTTTATGCTTGTGGGATCAGCTTCAAAGAGGACGGGAAATTCAGAGTCAAAGCAGATAAAAGAGGTTTTTACAAAAAAGGAGACGCTCATCCGATAGAGGGGATTGCCGGAAAAACATTCAGAGAAAAAAAATCGTTCTTGATCCGTGATATGGATAGGAAAAAAGAAGCTGTACCCAAAAAAGAATCATATCGCTCAGCTATCAGTATACCATTTGGTGATATCGGCGTTTTTCAAGCTCTTTCGGAGGATAAAGATTATTTCAATGAAAAAGATCTAGAACTCGCTGAAATACTTATAGAGCATGCCGTTGAAAGTTTAAATCGACTCATATCTGAGAAAAAAGTAAGAAAAAATAAAAAGAGATATGAAAATCTATTCGAAGAAAACCCTGAGGCATTGGTCGAAGTAGATGAGGATTTTAAGATAATAGATGCTAATACCAGGTTTAAGGATCTTTTTGGTTATAAGAATGAAAAAATAGAGGGTGGAAATATCAAAGATCTAATCTCATTACAGACAAAAATAGGAGATGCTGAAGATTTAAGCAAAGGAACAGATGAAGGAAGTTATTTTGAAAACGAAACCATTGGCTTCAATAAAGAGGGAAAAGAGATACCTGTTTCGATCAAATGGAAAAAAATACAAGAGAAAAATAAAACTAAATTTGTAGGTGTCTGTCGAGATATAAGCAAAAAGAAAAAAGCAGGAGAAGAACCTTCAAACTCAGCCGATAATACCCCAACGAAGTCAGATGACCCTAAATTAGATCCGGACGGCTTAGCCGAAGATTTTATCCAAAAAATAGAGTCGCATCCTGAAAAACTACAAGGGTATGAAAAAGAAAAAAAACTTCATTCTTTGCTTGAATCCATGAATGATTGGGTGTGGGAGATGAATATAGAAGGTACCCACACCTACTCAAATTCTGCAATAGAAGATTTACTAGGATATGAGAAAGAAGAGGTAGTAGGAAGTTCTGCTTGGAAACTCTGGCCAGAAGATGCGAAAGAAGAAATAAATGAAGAAGATTTTAAAGAAACTTTGAAAAAAGGAGAGGGGTGGGAAAAATATAAAGGAAAGTTCCAACACAAAGATGGTCTTATAAAGGTCCTAGAATCAACTGCCATTCCTATTTATGATAACAAAGGAAAATTAAAAGGATATAGAGGCATCGATAGAGACATAACAGCAAGAAGTCAGGCCGAAGAAAGAGAAGAATTCTTACATTCATTGCTGCGGCATGACGTGAGTAACAAGATACAACTGATAGATGGATATCTAACTTTACTGGGAGACCTTGACCTGTTCGAAGAAGCTGAGGGATATGTAGAAAAATGTAAAGGTGTAGGAAAGAACACTTTGAACTTGATCGAAAAGATAAGAAAATTGAAGAAAGTGAAAGTGATAGAGGAAGAGGAGATGGAAAAGATAGTATTGGACTCTATATTGAATTCTGTTATCTTCGACTATGAGAACAAGTTGAAAGAAAAAGAGATACAGATCGACGTCGAGGAAGATCTGTGTACTGTGGAAGGGGGCTATTTGTTAGAAGAAGTATTTTCCAACTTGATAGAGAATTCCATACGGCATTCAGACTGCAATAAGATCGAGATCAAAACAGAAGTCAAGGAAGAAAGATGTGTCGTAGTGTACCGGGACGACGGAAGTGGAATTAGAGAGGAGGATAAAGAAAAAGTATTCAAGAAAGGCTTCAGGGCAGGTGAAAAGGCTGGAAGCGGTGTCGGTATGTATTTGGTAAAAGAGATAGTCAAGAGTTATGGAGGTAGTGTTGAGATAAAAGATTCAGAGTTAGGCGGAGTCAGGGTCGATGTTCATTTGAAAAAAGTCTAAAACAAGTGACTTGCTCATCTCCCATCAAGATAATTTTAATAGTCAGGCTCAATGAGAGTCGATAAAATTTAAAATTTCTAGAGACAAATAGCTCTTCGGAGTCATCGAAAAGATTGATAAATTAGCTTTACTATATAGTTTAAAGTAAAATAGTTGTAGATGTAGGTGATCATCCATGAATGAGCAAAAATTTCCAAAAATAGAAGTTGAAACGCTGTCCGGAAAAGACTTGGTACTCCCTAACGACGCGGAAGGCGAGATGGTACTGATAGGTGTGGCTTTCGTGAGAGAAGCTCAAAGCATGTTGGATTCTTGGATGGAGTATTTTGAAGAACTCTGCCAGGAACAGGAAGTTTACGAACTTCCCATGATAGAAAGTAATTTCTGGAAGATATTCTCTGGATTCATAGACAGAGGTATGAAATCCGGTATCCGAGATGAAAAGCACGATTTCGTCGGCACTCATTATGGGGATGCCTCGGAGTTCAAGAAAAAATTGGATATCAAAGACACAGATCTTGGTTATGTCTATTTGCTCGACGAGGAAGGTCATATCAAATTCAGAGGAAAAGGTTTTGCGGATGAAAAAGGCAAAGAAGAGATGCTAAAACATGTTAAACATGTATGTCAGCTTCTCCCACCTAAAGGAGGGAGCTTGCCAGTGAACTCCATTTCTGACCT